>NZ_LGTE01000004.1 GCF_001263415.1 Thermincola ferriacetica | reverse complement strand
AACATCTGCAGCGGTTTTAAGATTACGTTCCTTAATCAACTGCCTGATTTGGTCATCTGTAAAAAAATCCATTTACTAACTCCCCATTGAAAAAATTATATTATGCTCAGGGGGTTTACACAAAATATTTTACACCCTCGTAAATTTAGGAAGTGGTGCTTACCACTTCCTTTATTCTGCCAAACTTTTCTTGCACAGCTATTTTCAAAAAGGGCCAAAAGAGTGTTGACATGGAGTTAACTCCATGTGCGATCCTCTACTCGGGAGGTTAAGGGGAAGGTAAAGTTATTAAATTAGGAAAGAGGAAGACTTAGTGAGGCAAAATATGTTAAGCAGGCTGGCAATTGAAAAGGAAAGGGAGATTAAAATGAATCTTACTGAAAAATTAGATATCTTAAAAGAAAACCTTAGAAATATGGAAAGTCTGGTTGTTGCCTTTTCAGGTGGTGTAGACAGTACATTTCTCCTCAAGGTTGCCTATGATGAACTCAAGGAAAATGTTTTGGCAGTGACTGCCCGCTCATCTACGTATCCTGAAAGGGAATACAGGGAAGCTGTCAGCTTTATTGAAAAGCTAGGTGCCAGACATATGGTCATCATGCCTGAGGAGCTGGACATTGACGGCTTCTCCAAAAATCCCGTAAACCGCTGTTATTACTGCAAGAAAGAACTGTTTTCTAAGATACGGGATATTGCTATGGAAAACGGCATTAAATATATCGCTGACGGTTCTAATGTAGATGACATGGGAGATTATAGGCCCGGTATAATGGCTGTGAAGGAACTGGAAGTAGTAAGCCCCTTGAGAGAAGCCGGAATGACTAAGGAGGATATACGTATACTTTCGAAAGAGATGAATCTTCCAACCTGGGACAAACCGGCCTTTGCATGCTTGTCATCAAGGTTTTCATATGGACAGGAAATAACAAGAGAGAAGCTTGAAATGGTGGATAAAGCAGAACAATTCTTGCTGGATGAAGGCTTTAAACAGGTGAGGGTGCGTCATCATGGAGAAATAGCCAGAATAGAGGTTGCTGCAGGAGAGCGTATAAAATTCTTTAATGAGGAGCTTATGGACAGGGTTTATGCTGAATTCAGGAAGATAGGCTTTAGCTATACGGCTCTTGATTTGAAGGGCTACAGGACCGGAAGTATGAATGAAACAATACTCTAATATAAGAGAGGTGCTTATTATGGATGGAGATGCCCTTAAGAAACTTCTCGAAAATGTGAAAGAAGGCCGTATGGGTTGGATTTGCAAAAGTTGACCATCACAGAAATATCCGTAACGGTTACCCCGAAGTCATATTCTGCGAGGATAAAACCTGTTGATCAGATAAAGTCAATTGTTCTAAAGCTCATGGAGCGCAATAACAATATACTTGCCACCAGGGCCGGGAAGGAAGTATATGAAGGTATACTGGAAGTGACCAGTGATGCGGTTTATTATGAAGCCGCCAGGATTGTTGTAGTAAAAAGAAGGGATATAGTTGTTACCGATAAAATTATAGCGGTTGTAACTGCCGGAACCTCGGATATTCCTGTGGCGGAAGAGGCTGCAATCACTGCCGAGACCCTCGGCAACAGAGTGGACAGGCTCTACGATGTTGGAGTTGCGGGTATACACCGCCTGCTTACCAATACCGACCACCTTATGCGGGCAAATGTGCTTATTGTTGTGGCCGGAATGGAGGGCGCCTTGGCCAGCGTTGTCGGTGGACTGGTAGACAAGCCTGTTATTGCCGTGCCAACCAGTGTGGGATATGGAGCGAATTTCGGAGGGCTTTCGGCACTTCCATGCTCAACAGCTATGCCTGTACCGGCAGTGATGGAGATGATGATCAAAAAGATTTTGATAACATTGTTAATGGAGAAATAAATATGCAAAAAAAATTCAAAAATGAAACAGGCAGTTAAATTTTTTGGCAATTAAACAATGTGCAGGGCACAGCTACTTATTTAATAACTCTTGACTTGGAGCTAACTCCAGGTGTTATGATATCGGTTGTCAGGAGGTGAAATCACATGACGATTGCAGAAGTAAGTGAAAAATTTGGTATTTCACAGGATACACTCCGCTATTATGAACGCATCGGACTAATTCCACGTGTGAACCGCAATAAAAGCGGAATCAGGGATTATACTGAAGAAGACTGTAAGTGGGTCGAGTTTATCATATGTATGCGGAATGCAGGTCTTCCAATTGAAGTATTGATTGAGTATGTCGAGCTGTTTCAACAGGGTGATGCGACCATTGAGGCCAGAAAAGAACTCTTAATCGAGCAGCGTAAGCTGTTAATTGCAAGAATGGAAGATATGCAGAAAACACTGGAACGCCTGAATTATAAAATTGCAGTATATGAACAGGTAGTAGTTGAAAAAGAAAAAGAACTAAAGAGATCGGAAAATTAATTTTATGGGCAAAAAGTATTGGCGCTGTCTGCCAGTCCGAGGGAAGGCGGAAATTCTGAGTAAAGTGGGTAATGAGCATCAAGCTATGCAGCTTGTAAAATCAAAGGAGGATTTTTAATGCAAAACGTAATTTTGAACAATGGTGTCGCGATGCCTATTTTGGGCTTTGGCGTTTATCAGATCAACGACGCAAAGGAATGCGAACAGTGTGTTTATGACGCGCTCATGGCAGGCTATCGTTTGATTGATACCGCTGCCGCTTATCTAAACGAAGAAGCGGTTGGCAGAGCAATCAAACGGAGCGGCGTACCGAGAGAGGAACTGTTTATTACGACTAAGCTCTGGATTCAGGACGCCGGTTGTGAAAGAACGAAGAAAGCTTTTGAGAAATCGCTGAAAAGATTGCAATTGGATTATTTGGATTTGTATTTAATTCATCAGCCGTTTGGCGATGTATATGGTTCTTGGCGTGCTATGGAGGAACTGTATCGTGAGGGGAAAATTAGGGCGATTGGGGTTAGTAACTTTCCGATGGATCGTTTGGTGGATTTGATTGTTCATAATGAAGTGGTTCCTGCCGTAAATCAGGTTGAAACAAATCCATTCTGTCAGCAAATAGAAAGTGCTAAACTGATGAAAGAGTACAATGTACAAATCGAGTCCTGGGCTCCTTTTGCGGAAGGAAGAAATAATTTGTTCCAGAACGAAGTTTTGGTATCACTGTCGGAAAAGTATAACAAATCAGTTGCCCAGGTGGTTTTACGCTGGTTGACGCAAAGAGGAGTGGTTGCGATTCCAAAGTCTGTTCACAAAGAAAGAATTATTGAAAACTTCAATATTTTTGACTTTGAGTTAAGCCAGGACGATATGGAAAGAATTGCAACATTGGATACGAAAAAAAGCTGCTTCTTTTCACATAACGATCCGGAAATCGTGAAATGGCTTAGTAACGTTAAATTTGATATTTAATAGGAAGAATAAAAAAGATGCTTGATTAGAAAGGAAGGGATTAGAAATGGCAAATTCAAAAAGCCTTATCGCTTATTTTTCACGCAAAGGAAATAATTATGTGGGAGGTAGTATTGTAAACCTGCCAATTGGAAACACAGAAGTAATAGCAAAGAAAATACAGGAATTAACAGGAAGCGACATGTTCCAAATTAAAACAGTAAAATCTTATCCGGAAGATTATACGGAAACAACAAATGTAGCACAGGAAGAAAAGAGGGAAAACGCCAGACCTGAGCTTAAAGAAATAGTAGAAGATATGGATTCTTATGATGTGATTTATATCGGGTATCCGAATTGGTGGGGAACGATGCCGATGGCGGTATTTACGTTTTTAGAGTCCTATGATTTTTCAGGAAAGACTATTGTTCCATTTTGCACACATGAAGGTAGTGGAATGGGAAGTAGTGAGCGCGATATCAAGAAAATTTGTCCGAATGCAAAGGTGCTGCCTGGTTTAGCGATTCGAGGCGGCAGTGTTAACAGAGCAGACAAGGATGTTGCAAACTGGCTTAAAAAACTTGATTTGATACCATAAACGAAAAGGGGAAATAGAATTGGAAAAACGTAAATTGGGAAACAGCGGCCTTGAGGTTTGTAGCCCCAAAAAAGTTCTCCCCAAATAAAAAATTTCTTCCAGAATAAGAATTATAGGAGAACAACGAACAGAGATGTATACTATTTCACTTTTGAAGAACTTCGCGAAGTTGTACGCACAATTAAACTGGACTACCAGATCATAAGCCTTCGAAAAGACGAATACAAATTATATGAAAAACTAACTCCCCCGCGTGTTATCACATCTGATGGTGAAATCATTTCAGGTGAGTACAAACGAGAAAATCTCCCAGCTGAAGCTATTGTAGGTCTACCTGTTTCTTCCGGAATTATAGAGGGACGAGCACGTGTCATCTTAAACATGGAAGATGCTGATCTAGAAGCTGTAGATATATTAGTCACATCTTTTACTGACCCTAGCTGGACGCCATTGTTTGTATTCATAAAAGGCCTGGTTACTGAAGTTGGTGGACTGATGACCCCATGGGGCAGTTATCGCACGTGAATATGGCTTACCAGCAGTTGTCGGAGTAGAAAATGCTACCAAACTGATAAAAGATGGGCAAAGAATTCGCGTAAACGGAACAGAAGGATATGTAGAAATCTTATAATGGGGAAGATGATAAGCAATTAATTAAGGGTGGCGTAAGCCACTTTTTTACATAATGAAATAGTCAATGTAAATATATCTTGGAATTCAGGGTATTTCGGGGTATTGAGGCCGTGATTAAGGCAGGATGCTAAAAATTTGTTCCCTCAGGTTAATGGTTTGGGGGAATTTTTTTATTTAATAAAACACGATAATAATTTATTGACAAACGATAAAAATTTATTAAAATCAAAGTATAATACTATAATTAGCGAGGTGCTTTTAATGAAACGAGAAACACTCTTTTTAAAGATAGCTGTTGTCCTTATGGGACTTCCTGTCCTTGCTTTGTGTATATTTGTGTTACCCAGGATAGCTGAATATTTCGCGGAATTAAATCCAAATCTAGATTTTTTGCAATATCCCTTTTTAATTGGGTTATATTTAACAGCTTTAGTATTTTTCTATGCATTATATCAATCTGTCAAACTTTTAAGGTATATTGACAAGAACCAGGCGTTTTCGGAACTATCTGTAAAGGCTTTAAAGAACATCAAATATTGTGCCATCACTATTGGTGCCTTATATGTGGTATTTATGCCACTTTTATATCTCATGGCTGAGGCAGACGATGCCCCAGGTATTATACTAATCGGAATGGTCATTATTTTTGGTTGCATGGTAATTGCAGTCTTTGCTGCTGTTCTTCAAAAGCTATTAAAAAATGCCATAGACATAAAATCAGAAAATGATTTAACGATATGAGGTGAATAATATGGCAATTATCATCAATATTGATGTGATGCTGGCTAAAAGGAAAATGAGCGTTACAGAACTTTCGGACAGAGTTGGAATAACAATGGCTAATCTTTCTATATTGAAAAATGGAAAGGCAAAAGCAATAAGGTTTTCAACTTTGGAAGCAATTTGCAAGGCTTTGGACTGTCAGCCTGGAGATATTTTGGAATACAAAAGTGATTAAGACAATCAAGGATTATAAAGTTTGAATAATAAACATTGGATGAGAGTAGGACTTAATATGAAATTATCAGGGGAGGTATAATCATGGACATTAGCAATCTGATTATTGAAAATATTGCTAACCCCCATGAGCTGGAGAGACTGTTTAGGAAAGACCCTGAAGCTTTTAAAAAGTCATTCTCACACGCCTGGGAACAAAACCCTGATTCGCAGGTTCTTGCCGTTTGGTATGAAAGATTGCATTTCAAGGAGACGGCAAATACAGCAAAAGCTTTCTGGCTTCAGAAAGATTTTTTATCCATGGGAATTTTAGCGATTCTGGCCGGCATAAGCACCAGGATAATTTTACATTTTGCCGAACAGCAGGCAATAGCCCCTATTAACCTTGTTTTTGGCATAATTCCCTTTATTGCCGCCTATTTTGTAAACAATAATACCCCCAAAAAAAATATTCTTTACGCCCTTGCATCGTTATTCCTAATCTCCGGATTTTATCTTAATATGCTGCCCCTGGAGCATAAAGACAGTATTATCCTGGCTTATATGCATCTCCCCGTTTTCTTATGGGTATTATTGGGGCTTGCATTTACAGGAAATGAATATGGTTTAGGCAGTAGAAGATTAGCTTATCTTAAGTTTAATGGGGAATTCTTAATTCTCTACGTCATTATGGCAATCAGCGGGATGCTGCTGACAGCATTAACCACGCAGTTATTTAGGTTTGTCGGCATGGATATAGAGCAATTCTATTTTAAAAATGTCGTTGTATTTGGTGCTGCGGCTCTCGCTGTTGTGGCTTCATACCTGGTATCAAGGAACCTTAAACTTGCTAAAAATATTGCGCCATATATAGCCAAAATTTTTAGTCCTCTTGTACTGGCTACATTGCTGGTCTATCTTATAATGGTTATTTGGGTCGGAAAAAATCCATTCTTGGACCGCAATTTCCTCCTAGCCTTCAACGGCATACTCCTTAGTGTATTGGCCATCACCATATTCTCCATTACCGAAAGCGGCGCAGACGAGATCAGGAACATTTCTGATTATATAAATTTTGCCCTGATTGTTCTTGCTCTTGTCATTGACAGTGTGGCTTTATCAGCTATAGTGTTCAGGCTTTCTTCTTATGGGATTTCGCCCAACAGACTTGCTGTTTTGGGCGTAAACATACTTATCTGGGCCAATCTAATTTGGATTATGATCTCCTATATGCGTTTTCTGAAAAACAAAACCGGGCTTTCAACGATCCAAGATGCCGTTACTAAGTATTTGCCGGTCTACGGACTTTGGGCAGCTTTTGTTACATTTACTTTTCCTTTAATTTTTTAGGTTCTAGAAAGAATCCAATGGGAGTTTGCTGCCATAAGATCGTTCAGGAAGCAATAAATAAAGGATTGGCAATGAAATGATTGAAATAATGCAAGATGCCGAATACACTGGAATTGACTGTGGTAACATATCCAGTGTTTTCTTTTGCTTGCTTTTTACAGTCCCAAGCATATAGAATGCGTGGGGCTGATAGAGAAAAATTGAATTGTAAATATTATTATTAATGAGTATAATAAAGTTAGAAATTTAAACTTTACTACCTGGAGTTGATTAAAATGCTTGTTGAATTTAAACAGAAATCACAAGTTACAATACCCAGTGAACTGGTTAAAAAAATTGAACCTCCGTCCTGGTGACAAGCTCGAAGTTGTTGAGCAGGATGGCCGCCTTATTATTACTCCGGTTGTTGTTATTCCCAGAGACCAGATGTGGTTTTATTCAAAAGAATGGCAGCAGGGTGAAGCGCGGGTGAATGAAGACATAAAGGAAGGAAAAGTCAGGACCGCCTCTTCCAAAGCAGAACTATTCCACCACAGCCAGCGGTTGCAGGTGCTCAAAGCCATAGACAAGGTTTCAGACAACCCCTTGCCGCAGAACGAAGGGGGATACGGCAAACCAGGTTATTGTGCTATCTGCAAGGGCAGATGACGAGGTTTACCTATTGGCACAGAAAAGAACAGATAAATAGCAGGAAATGAACGATGAAACGTCCGGAAAAGCCGGGCGTTTTTACTTTGAAAGGAGGACTTTTATGAGCTGATTGGCAGGCCCATTAGCAAACTCGACCTTGATAACATCAGCATCAAGGACTTGCGTACCATTATTTTTGCCGGTCTGTTTCACGAGGACAAAAACCCGTCTCCGGAAACGGTAGGAGAACTGAGTGGCAAGTTTTCGGATATCAACAGCGTAGCTGAGAAGCAGGGTGAAGCCATTCTTACTGCCTTTGGAATTTTTAACAATCCTACCGGCAGGGACAGCTTTTTAAGTAAAAATATTCTGTGAAAATATATTAAGAGCATGATTTTAGAACCAATAAATAGTATAATATAATCAGGTGATGTATATGGAACAAATAATAAATTATATTGAATTGAATAAGATAGTGGATACTCTGCAGGAAAACATCCGTCCTAAAAAAATATACCTGTTTGGTTCCTATGCTTATGGCCAGCCGGATAAGGAAAGCGATATTGATCTTTGCATTATTACTGATGATAACGGTAAAAGAAAGATAGAGGTTTTAAGAGAGGCAAGGCGGGCTTTGACATCTATTGTTTCGCAGCCTATAGATCTTTTAGTCTATAGAAATGAAGAATTTGAAGAACGGGCACGTCTTTCCACTACCTTAGAGTATAAAATTATGAATGAAGGGATTATGCTCTATGAACAATAGGGAAATTGCCAAGGAATGGTTTCTCTATGCTGCCAAGGACCTTCAATCGGCTGTTTACCTTCAAGGTATGCGGCCTGTTCCAGTGGAAATTATCTGCTACCACTGCCAGCAGAGGGCTGAAAAGTATCTTAAAGGGTATATTGCATTAAACGGTGGAGGAATTCAGAAGATTCACGATCTTGTTGCCCTTAATAGAATATGTAGGAACTATGATTTAAGCTTTGCCGAAATCCAAGACGACTGCTTGAACCTAACTGATTATGGGGTACAAGCCCGTTACCCCTTTAATCTAGAACTTAATGAAATGGATATGCTGCTGGCATTGAAAAGTGCGGAGCGGATTCGGGATTTTGTTAAACAGAAAGCAAAGGATATTAACCTGGGTATCCAAACAGGCGGCTGATTGTTATGTTAGCGGACTTAAACCTAAATTTTATCTGACCACAGTGAAAAGCTGTGGTTTTTATATTTTCCCCTATTTGAAGTTGGGAGCAGTTTTTTAAAAATAACGATTTCTGTCTGTTTATTAAGTATCGAGCCCAAGGTCGAATAGGTAAAACTGTATTTTTGGGGGGAATTAAAGGAGCTATGACCGGCATGTACATATAGATGACACAGTACAATGGATCCAGCATTTATCGGGTAAAGTGCCAATTGTGTGGGAGGACCAATGCTGTAATTCCGGATTTCATAAGGCCGTACAAGCATTATTCAGAGCACAGGAGTTAATCGGAGGCAGGGTTGTTGTGGGGCATTGCTCAAAAGAAAACACAGTGAGTGAAGCATTGCGTAGCAAGGCTTTATGGGTTTTTTTGGGCTGCCGGAACGTGTCTTGATAGCTATTGTTAGCGAATTACAAAAGAGAGAAAATGTAACCCGGACGGTCATCTTAGGCTCCCGCGCCCGGAGGGATTATAAATATAATTCCGATATTGACTTGGCTGTCTACTGTGAAGGAAACCTGCCCGCCGGGCTGCGGTCGGAGATATATATCAATTATTTCCCCCTATTCCCGGCTTCCGGGAATTTAAATTTGTCCGCAGGCTGAATAGGGGAATTTATATCAACTGTTTCCAATATCCCTGATTTTTCATTTCCACTACGTATAAAGCTTACCTCGCAGCCAAAAGATTCAGCAATAAATCTTAAAGGTATGTACATGGTGCCGTTTATGATTTTAGGTTCTAAAGGCATATCAATTTCTTTGCCATTAACTTTAGCGACCTTACTACCAACCGTTACCTCTATACTTACGTCTGCAGCCTTGACAGTGATGGCACGTTTATCTGGGTCCCAATCACCTAACTCGCCCTTTATTGAATCTATAAATTTGCGAAGTGGCACAGCATAAACTCCACCGTCTTTGATCGGTGCGGGGTCATATTGCTGCTTATTGCCGTTAATCTTCACAACCGTCTTCAACGGAGGTGAAATTTTCTGTTCAAACTCAACCGGTATTTGGTCTTGAATGATGACCGGGGTCCCCTTTGGGATGTTGTAGTATAACCATTTCGAATCTTCAAGTGACAACCTTACACATCCGTGGGAAGCCTGACTGCCGAGTTTTTTTGCTTCCGCTTGAATCAATTTTCCATGCTTATCAAAAGGTACACTGTGGAAAAGGTATCCATGGTTAAACCTTATCCAGTTCCATCCTCCCTGGCCGTATTTCGGACTGTAAAAAGACTTTCCTCGGCTACCGATTAAGTATGTACCTGTTGGAGTCCCCGCCCCTATTTTAGCAATTCCGGTTGAAACAATGCAGGATTTTACTAATGAATTGTTCTTGTAAATGTAGATTTTTTGCTCACTTATGACTACAAGTATTCCCCAGTCCTGCCTTGGATGGACAGTCTTCAACAAATTTTTGGGGATATAACCTTCAACTATTTTTCCAGTATCATAATCTCTTGCTCTAACAAAACTGTAATCTTTACCTGAACGGAGAACTTCGATACCTGTCAAACTTCCATATATTTTTCCAACTGTTTTGGATCTTTTGTTAGGCTGCACTTTAACCTTAACAAAAGAATTTTCTCCGTTATTAACCACGACCATGGTTTTTGGAAATGACGGTGCAGGCAAAACACCGGTTTCATTACTTGGTAGTTTCTCGAATTTTTGCCGAGACGGTGAGGGGGCATAAATCGCATCAGTCAGAGATTCTTCGGAATCTGGGGAGGAAGCCCAAGCCGATACCCCGTAGAATGAAAATATCATGATTATTAGCGAGAAACCTATAATTATTCTTTTCACGTTTACGTACCTCAATGAAGCCTTTGTTACGACGGTCTTGCTTTTATGACTCGGTCATGCTTTTTTATTCATTTTTCTGCGTGTACATTATTAAATACTTCCAATTTGTAAGAAATCGTTCCAGGACGGACACAGTGGGTGTAGTTTTAAAGACATGCTAGCAAAGCCAATTATCCGAAAAAAACAGGCTGGCGGTAACTGATTATACCTGATTTTCATTAAAAATTAAACAGGTACGTGGGAAAAAGCCCCCGGTGTAGACAGGAATTCTGGAACGAATGTTAAATATTTTCAGGAAAGGGCACACAGTCTAAAGGTGAACAAATAAAAACTATGGGCGCTTAAAGTTATTGATTACAATTTAAAATAAAGGAGCGATAAAATGAAAATACTGGTGACGGGCGGAGCGGGGTTTATCGGGTCAAATTTCCTGAATCTGTTTGTACCCAGGTACCCTGACTGCCGATTTATAAACCTCGACAAGCTGACATACGCGGCTAATCTGCTGAACTTAAAAAATATTCAGGCCAAGCAAAATTATGTGTTTGTGCGCGGTGATATAGCCGATTATTCGACCGTGGCTGCCGTATTTGAAAAATACGAACCGGACATAGTTGTCCATTTTGCTGCGGAAAGCCACGTGGACAGAAGCATCCTGGGGCCGGCTGATTTTATTAACACCAATATTTTAGGCACTTTTAATTTATTGGAAGCCTGTCGTAAATACTGGGGAGACCGGCCGGGGAAACTGTTTCACCACGTAAGTACCGACGAGGTATACGGTTCGCTGGGTGAAACAGGATATTTTACGGAAGAAACCCGATATGACCCCAGTAGCCCTTATTCGGCTTCCAAGGCTTCCAGCGACCATTTGGTCAGGGCTTATCACCGTACCTATGGCTTGCCTGTTAAGGTAACGAACTGTTCCAATAATTACGGACCTTACCAATTTCCCGAAAAACTTATTCCCCTGATGATTTTACATGCCTTGGAAGGAAAAAGTTTACCTGTCTACGGCACCGGCGAAAACGTGCGGGACTGGCTTTTTGTAGAGGACCACTGCGAGGCTATCTGGACGGTCATAGAGAAGGGGAATGTTGGAGAGACATATAATATTGGCGGTAATAACCAGTGGAAAAATATTGATATAGTACACAAGATATGCGACCTGCTTGGCGAAAAGCTGGACAAAGACCCGCAGGAATTCAAAAAGCTCATTACTTTTGTCAAAGACAGGCCCGGTCATGACCTGCGCTATGCCATTGATGCAACAAAGATCAGAGACCAATTAGGCTGGAAACCGCGGGAAACCTTTGAAACCGGATTAAACAAAACCATCGACTGGTATCTGCACAATAAAGATTGGGTAGAAAGTGTGAAAACAGGTGACTACAAAAAATGGCTCGAGATGAACTATGGGACGTAAGGAGGTTAAATGTTTCCTACGCTCTGATACGTCTATTGGAAGGTTGGGTAAGGGGGAGTAAGAGGCCGCTGTTGAGGTAAAACAATAAGTTGCGACTTGGTGGAGGGCGGGTAGACAGTGTTAACGACAGTGAGGGCTTGAAATCGCTGTTTCCGGCACGGACGCCGGAAACCCGGCCACGAGCCATGGACGGCGATTTGGCCGGGGTCAGAGATTTCAACTGAACGGAGTTTTACACTGTCTCCGCCCGTAACCTCGGAGCAACGGTTGTTTTACTTCCACAGCGGCAGTTTCTTTTTTGTAGCACAGCGCCCTTTGCCATTTTCGAACATGCGGGAACTTTCTGCCTTCCTGTCTGTGGTTTGCGGGTGTAGTCGCTTCTTAACGGTAGCATGAGAACCCACCCACCTCTCCATGTAAAAACCTGGCGGGGAACCCTATCACCTAGGATTTGTAATTATTTCCGGTTTAATCTTCCAGATTTGGGTGGCATATTCGGTGATTGTCCTGTCGCTGGAGAATTTACCTGAGTGAGCAATGTTGACTAGAGACATTTTCTGCCATTTATATTTATCCCTGAAGGTTTTATCCACCTCTAACTGAGTATCGGCATATGAAGCAAAATCCTTTAATACGAAGAAGGGATCATTGTTATGAGTTAGATCATCATAAAGGATGCGGAATTCTTCGCCGGCTACCGGGAAAAAACCGTTAACCAACTGGTCCACAACGGTTTTTACCCTTGAGTCTTTGGCATAAACATCCCATGAACAGTAGCCGCCGTTGTGATAATAGTTGGCCACTTCTTCTGCCGTAAGGCCAAAGATAAAAATGTTGTCGCGGCCTACCACCTCGCAAATTTCAATATTCGCGCCATCCATAGTGCCAATAGTAACGGCGCCGTTCATCATAAATTTCATATTGCCCGTGCCCGAGGCCTCTTTGCCGGCGGTGGAAATTTGTTCGCTTAAATCGGCTGCCGGGAAAATCATTTCGGCCAGGGTAACCCGGTAATTCTCCAGGAATATGACTTTGATTTTATCTTTTATGCGCTTATCATTGTTGATCATTGAGGCCAGGGTATTAATCAGTTTGATAGTGGTTTTAGCATGAACGTAACTGGGCGAGGCCTTGGCGCCAAAGATAAAGGTTCGGGGTACAATGTCCAAATCGGGGTTTTCACGGAGCCGGTTGTAAAGGTCCATAATATGCAGTACATTTAATAACTGTCTCTTATAGGCGTGCATTCGTTTAACCTGTACATCAAAGATTGAATAAAGGTCTACGCTGATGTTGTATTTATCTTTGATATACTTGGCTAACTGCGCTTTATTACGCTGTTTGATTTGGGCCAATTTGTCGAGGAAAGCTGTGTCATTCCTGTATTTTTCCAGACTAATCAGGTCAATGGGGTATTTAATCCAGTTAGCGCCAATGGTTTCAGAAATTAAGTTGGCCAGGGCCGGGTTTGCTTTAAGCAGCCACCTCCTATGTGTGACGCCATTGGTTTTATTATTGAACTTGTGGGGGTAAACCTCATAAAAGTTCTTCATTTCTTGATTCTTCAGGATTTCCGTATGTATTTTAGATACGCCGTTAATACTATGACTTCCAACGATAGCCAGGTGGGCCATTTTGACCTGGCCGTCGGCTATAATAGCCATTTTGTGAATTCTGTCCCAGTCTCCGGGATATTTGTTCCACAGTTCCCGGCAGAACCGTTCATTGATTTCGTGGACGATCATGTAAATCCTGGGCAGTAAGTTCCGGAACATATCGACGGGCCATTTTTCCAGGGCTTCAGTCAAAATTGTATGGTTGGTATATGAGATGGTTTTGACGGTTATATCCCAGGCTTCATCCCAGCCCATACCTTCTTCGTCTATCAGTATACGCATTAGTTCCGGGATAGCCAGGACGGGGTGGGTATCATTAACATGAATTGCTATTTTTTTGTGGAAGCATTTCAGCGAACCATGGTATTTTTTATAGCGGCGAACAATACATTGCAGTCCGGCTGAAACGAAAAAATACTGTTGCTTCAGGCGTAGTTCCCGGCCTTTGTAATGGCTTTCATCGGGGTAGAGTATCTGTGAAATGGATTCCACCGAAGACCTGTATTCTACCGCCTTGACATAATCACCGCGACTGAAAGAAGAAAAATCAAAATCTTTAATGGCCGGCTCAGCGCTCCACAACCGCAGGGTATTAACGGTATTGCGTTCGTAACCGATAATAGGTGTGTCATAAGGCACTGCAATTATCGGCTCATAGTTTTCATGGATAAAGACTGTCCTGCCGTCTTGCTCTTCCACCCGGACATTTCCGTAGAACCGGACTTCCACGGCATTATCGGCCTTCCGGATTTCCCACACGTTGCCGTCCCTTAACCAGTTATCCGGCAGTTCCACCTGATAACCGTCCACAATTCTTTGCTCAAAAAAACCATATTTATACCGGATACCACAGCCATGTCCGGGAAGGCTCAGGGAGGCCAGGGAATCAAGAAAACAAGCTGCCAGGCGGCCGAGACCGCCGTTTCCGAGACCGGCATCAGGTTCTATGTTTTCCAGTAAGTTTAAATCTATGC
Source organism: Thermincola ferriacetica (assembly GCF_001263415.1). Classification (NCBI taxonomy): domain Bacteria; kingdom Bacillati; phylum Bacillota; class Clostridia; order Eubacteriales; family Thermincolaceae; genus Thermincola; species Thermincola carboxydiphila. Next base: position 141,968 of record NZ_LGTE01000004.1, on the reverse strand, counting down.
CTAATTCTTTTAATGCTTCTTCACACATCTTTTTTGCCGACAGGTTAATCAGATTTGCCCCGAGCAGCCTGCCCAACAAGAATTCCATGGAAAAGTAGTAGACTTGTTTTACTTCTTTTTTTCGATACTGTTTATTTGTCTGCGCCCAGTACTTGGCGATGTGATCCCGAATCATGCTGCCTAAAGCGTTATATTTGTCCAGGTCGGATGCTTCATCGAGGCACTCGCCATATAGGGTGTGCAGTTTTTCCAGAAAAGCCTGTTTAAATTCTTCTTTATTTTTAAACATGGATCACCTCAACAACACCTTCCGTTTAGAAATAATATATTAAACAATATTAAACAAAAATGAAAGAATTCCTGTCTAATATTGTTTTCTCTTGTCATAATAGAGGGGAAAGCAAACGGGCCGCTGACTGGCGAATTCTGGCCGGCAAAGGTTTATCCGCCACATCGGACATTTGCAGTTTGAGCGATTTTGCCAGGTCCGCCTCAAAGTCAGCATCTATTTTTTCTACTAAAGTCTTATTATATAACATGGCATTTACTTCAAAATTTATTTGAAAACTGCGCATGTCTAAATTGGCGGAACCCAGAGAGGCCACCTCGCCGTCCACAGAAATAATCTTTGCGTGTATGAATCCAGGCTGGTAAAGGTATATCTCGATACCGGCTTCCATCAATTCTTCGAAATAACTTTGGGAGGCCCACTGTACTATTTTATGGTCCGGTTTGCCGGGTAAAATGATTTTTATATTTACGCCGCTGAGAGCAGATGTTTTTAGGGCCAGCAAAATTCCTTCATCCGGGATAAGATATGGGGTTGTGATTTTGATGGAATGTTCAGCAGCATTAATCATGGCGAAGTAAGACTGGCGTATTGCTTCCCAGTCAGAGTCGGGACCACTGGCTGCTATCTGGATGACTTTGCCTTTTGCCGGGTCAATTCCCGGACACGGTTCTTCAGGGAAATAGGTTGGGTTAGACAGCCTTTCCCCACTTACAAACTCCCAGTCCAGCAGGAAGATAACCTGCAGAAAATGGACAGCAGTACCTTCCAGTTTCAGGTGCGTATCCCGCCATTTGCCCAATTTGGGATGGCAGCCGAGATACTCATCGCCAATATTCAGGCCGCCAAGAAACCCCACTTTACCGTCGATTACGGTTATTTTTCGATGATTACGGTAATTTAACTTATTGTTGATAAAAGGCAGGGCAACGGGTAAAAAGGGTTCTATCTGAACACCGCTGTCACGGAGATCGCTGATATACTTTTTGGAAAGCTTCCAACTTCCTACGGCATCGTAAATTACCCTGACTTTTACGCCGCTTTTGGCTTTGCTGATTAATAGATTCTTTAGTTGATTTCCGATATTGTCGTCACGGATTATGTAATATTCCAGGTGTATATGATCCTGGGCTTTTTCCATTTCCGCAAACATGGCGGCAAAGGCTTCCTGGCCGTCAGACAGGACCTGGGCCCGGTTCCTCCTTGTGAAGGGCGCATGGGCATTGTTAAGCAGCAGGCTGATTAGCTGCTTTTTACTGCCCAGGGCTTCTACGGCTGCTTCCCGGTTGCTGTTTATACACTCGATCTGGCGGCGGACTATTTCACGCAAATGGTTCATTTCGTTGATATATTTGGTTCGAATTAGTTTGCGTTTGCGCCGGTTTTGTCCGAACATGAAGTAAAAAATAAACCCTAGGATAGGAAAAACGTTGATCACGGCCAGCCAGGCAATGGTTTTATAAGGGTTGCGCCGTTCCATAAAAATCAGGATACTGACTATGATGATGAGGATTGTCGAGGAGAAGGAATAGACCCATAATATTTTTTCACCGTATGCCGACCAAAAAGTTCCCAACATTTATTGGCCTCCTGTATTTGAACGCTCATAGTTCTTACAATATATAGTAACAGAAAAAAATGCCAAACAAAAGTATGTATTGCCGGACGGAATTCTATGCAAAACTGGAATTCACAGGGCTCATATGCAAAATTGTTTAAAAAAGGAAGCATTTAAAAGGTCTTGGTAAAAAAAATGCGTTTTGTTAAGGTATCCAAAATTGTTTGATTATTTCAATTTCAGTTTGCCCTTAACTGTATAAAATTGTATTTGAATTTAAAAAATAATGATGTTATATATTAATTAAAGGTCAGGGAAGGTCAAAATAAAAATATGGAGGTGTTGCTGTATGTTTGGTTTGACTCCTTACAGAAGACACGGAGTACAGAGAAGACCGGGAGATATCTTTGACTTGGAGGGGGTGTTTGAAAACTTTTTCCACGATCATTTTTGGCCCGCTTTTTATACCGGCGGTCAGATGAGGGTGGACATTAAGGAAAATGATAAAGAATATGTTGTGGAAGCGGAACTTCCAGGGGTGAAAAAAGATGAAATTAACGTGGAACTAAATGAAGACAGGCTTACTATAGCAGTGGAAAGAAAAGAAGAAACCAATGAAGAGAAAGAAAACTATATCCGCAAAGAAAGAAGATACGGTTCCATGGTAAGGAGTTTCTATGTGCCGAATATTTTAAACGACCAGGTAAGCGCAAAATTTGAAAACGGGGTATTGTCCATTGTACTGCCCAAGAGAGAACCTGGGAAAAACAAGGGTAACAGGATCGAGATTAAATAACATTGTATATAATCTTAAAGACTGGTAAAGTTTGTCAGGAAGAGGCCGCGTTGTTTCCGGTATCCTTATAAAGGTCGGGAACCAACGGGCCTTTTTTTGTTGAAAATTTTGCTAAGCAGAAGGTACAGCGTCCCGGCGGGTCGAAGTAATGGAGTACCGAAAAAATTCCTGCGGGAAAAAGGGTGAAGGGGGAATTCACTGTGTTTAAAAAAATTTTGGTACCTGTTGACGGATCGGGATGCTCCTTTAAAGCTCTCCAAAAGGCCGCGGCCATAGCGGAAAAGTTTGCCGGTGAATTAACGGTTATGCACGTAACTGTAATCCCTCCGGTTTTGATATCGGGTTTCGGAACGGAGATGGTCGTGCCCCAGCCGGTAATAGCCAACCTGGAGAAAGAAGCTAATGAAATTTTACGCAAAGCCCGGGAGTTGCTTGGGTCTCTGCCCTGTAATACTGTGGTCAAGAGTGGACATCCGGCCGGGGAAATATTGAAGGAAGCTCAAAACAGCTATGACCTTATTGTCATTGGCAGCAGGGGCATGGGAGAAATCAAAGGATTCCTGCTGGGTAGTGTCAGTGACCGGGTCGCTCATCATGCCAAGTGTCCGGTAATGATTGTACATTAAGTGTTTTAAGCCCTAATCAATCCTCACTAATTCGTCCGGCGTTACAGTAATCCGTTCCGCGCCCTGTTCGGTAATCGCAAAAGTATTCTCTATTCCTACAACCCCTTTGCCAGGAAAAACAAACTTAGGTTCAATGGCAATAACCATGCCCGGTTGCAGCCTTGCATCGAGGCCCTTTGCCAACACAGGCAGTTCATCCAGTTCCAGTCCGACCCCGTGGCCCAGGAAACGGGCCTGATCCGGCGCATATCCCATATAATTTTCAGCGAAACCCGCTTTGGCCGCCATAGCCAGGGACAGTTCATGCAGGTCACTGCCGTTGGCGCCCGGTTTCATTTGCTCAACTACCGCCGCCTGGATTTCCAGGGCCAGGTCAAAGGCTTTTTGCAGTTTTTCCGGCAGGGGTCCAATAGAAAAGATCCGTGTTTGGTCCGTAATGTAACCGTCCCATAAGCCTACATAATCTATAGATATGGGTTCGCCGGCCTTAATCTTTTTCCACCCGGCCCCCTGGGGATGGGCGGGAGTCAGCCCGGGGCCTCCTGTAGGCCCGTCAAAGGCTGACGGTACCGCGCCCGATTCTCCTGACAACAGGTGGCCGAAATAAGGGCTTTGGTTAAAAGCGTGCATGCTGATGTACCCCATATGTCCGGCAGTTCTTGCCATGCCTTCAATTTGGGCGGCCAGTTCTATTTCTGCCATGCCTTCCTTTATTAACCCGGGAATCTGCCTGTATATCTTGTCCATATTGCTTGCTGAAGTACGCAGTAAATTAATTTCATATTCCGATTTTATTTGCCTTATCTCCCTGATCAGACCGGAGACGTTTGTAAACCGTACACCGGGGAATATTTGCTGGAAAAATAAATAAGTGCTGGCGGGCAAGCTATCCATCTCGAGGCCCAGGGTGGCCGGGGATTTGCAGCCCAGCTCGGCCAGTTGGGCGGGTATTTTTTTCAGGCTGACCAACTGCATGATATTTTCCAGGGCCGATTCTTTTTTAGCCCTGCTGAAGCTTTTTTTAACCAATAATACCGGTGCTCCTTCAGCAGGAACGAACAGGTACGCATTTTGGGCTGTGCCGGAAAAATAGAATAAATTTGCGGATTTAACGATCAAGGCACCGTCAATGTCTTTTTCTCTTAGTAGAGTTTGCAGCTTGGTAATTCTGTTGAACAATTCCTTTTGTGGAGTATATAACATTAATCCTCAACCTCCCGTAAACAAACAAAATTATATTCTTTATTCGTTATCAGAACCAAAAAACCTTTAAAATAATTATACATTTGGATTTGGCAGTTTCCGTTGGCACTTTAATGGTGAAGCAACCTTTGCTCAGAAGCTGTGGGCGAAAACCGTTTACCACAGAGAATTTATTACATATTTTCTTGCGGCATACTTTGTGGTTTTAAAAAATCACCACAGAGGGCGCGGAGAACACAGAGGAAATACTGAGATAAGAGTAAACAGGACAATTACAAAGAAATTATTTGAAATTACCTTCAGTTTGTAAGCAAATTTTGAGGTTAGCTTGATAGACGGGGACCCCCCAAAAAGCCGGAGGAAAAAGCCTCCCCTTTGCAAAGTATCGGTATGGTGGGAAAGGAATTTATGTTATAATCAGACAATGAGGGGGAATAAGCATGAGAATACATTACTTGCAGCACGTGCCCTTTGAGGATTTAGCCAATATTGAAGTGTGGGCTGGAGAAAAAGGCCATGAAGTATCGGTAACAAGATTGTATATGGACGAAACTTTACCGGCCCTTGACCGGTTTGAATGGCTAATCGTGATGGGTGGACCGATGAACATTTATGAAGAAGTTGAATATCCCTGGTTAATTAATGAAAAAGAGTTTATAAGAAATGCCATTAATGCCGGCAAATTTGTGATGGGTATATGCCTTGGAGCACAATTGATAGCTGATGTTTTGGGGGGAAAAGTAATTCGGAACGAGTACAAGGAGATAGGTTGGTTTCCGGTAAGAAAAATCCCCGAAGCAAGCAATTCCGGGTTATTTGACGGCCTTAGCGACGAGTTTGTCGCTTTTCACTGGCATGGGGATACCTTTACCATTCCGCCGGGAGCAGTCAGGCTTGCAGAAAGTGCGGCCTGTCAGAACCAGGCTTTTGAATATAAAGGCAGGGTTCTGGGGTTACAGTTTCACCTGGAAACTTCAAAGGCAAGCATAGAAAAACTGATTGAGCACTGTAATGGGGAATTGGTTGAAGAAAAGTATATTCAAAGCGCAGCCAAAATGTTGTCCGAGACTGAGAATTTGGAAAAAATAAAAAAACAACTGGCAATATTACTTAATAACATTGAAAAGAAGATCAAGTTACCAAAATCATGACAACAATTGGCATTTTAATTTTATTGGCGAATACTATGTATTGAATTGAAGAGTTTATTTGGAGATGGTATAATATGGTTAGACAAAGAAGAAGTACTCTTAATCGGAAATTTACCTCAAAAGGAGGTATAAGAATGAATACTTTACTTAAAGAAAAGGAACCAAACAAACTGTTTGCCATGGCTAACATGAGGCAACTCATTCAAAATTCAATGAAACAAAAAGGACTGACTTCAAACGAAGCGAGGAAATCTCTTGGTATCAAAAGGTATGAGAAACAAACCTAGAGTTGTAATTGATACTAATATTTTCGTTAAGTCATGGTTCGACGGTGATGAGGTTTGTAATGAAATACTAAGCTTGGTTGATAATAATAAAATAAAGCTTCTATTCTCTCAAGAAACAATTGGCGAGCTTTTTTATATAGTCAAAAAATTCAGTGTTAAAAATATGAGTAGTAAACGTCCTCGGCTGCGACTTCTTTTTTTGCTGAGCGAGGTATTCTATGAAGCTGACTCAGTTAACACAATTGATACTGAATGTCCAAAGTTAAACGATAAATATGATGAAATGTTTTTGAAGTGTGCCCTTGAAGGGAACGCGGACTATCTAATAACAGATGATTTCAAAAGTGGTTTGCATTCAGTGGAAGGATTTAGAGTTAAAATTGTTAGTTCCGAAGATTTTATGAAAATTTATAAAAAGATAAAATGTTCTGTTAAAGATCTCTAAGAATTAGAGGTCTTATTATTATGCCGGGAATAAAAAATGGCGAGATGCTTAAATATTATGCGTTGTCAATGCCCGGATGATGCGGGCAATGTTATTTTAAAATAATTTTTTTTATGTTATAATTGTTCGCATAAGAACAATAAGTATGCTAACAAATATGAACAATAATTGGAATGGAAAGGGAAGAGGGGAGAGATTGGATGAACGGGAAAAGGAAAGTTATTATTTTTTCAGTCCTGATCTTGATGTTGGCGGCGATGGCCGGCGTGGGCGGATATTACTGGTATGAAAACACTTATTATGTCACCACGGAGGATGCCAGGGTTACCGGCGATCTGGTGCGGGTCAGCCCCCAAATAGCGGCCAAATTAAAGGAGTTTAATGTAGAAGAGGGCCAGATGGTACATAAGGACCAGATTTTGGGACAGCAGGAGGCTACCAACCTGCCTGATGCCAACCTGGAAATGGCGAACATCAGAGCTCCCATTACCGGTATTGTGCTGAAAAAACAGGGGACTGTCGGTGAGGTGGTGGCTCCGGGACAGATGTTAGCCATGCTGGTAGACCCGGCTAAACTTTATATCAGCGCCAATATAGATGAGACAAAGGTGGCCCGGATAAAAGAAGGGCAAAAGGCGGACATCAAAATTGATGAATACGGAGACCGGAATTTTACGGGCCGGGTTGTTTCAATAGGACAGGCCACAACGGCGACTTTTTCCCTCCTTCCGTCGTCCACAGGAGGCAATTTTACTAAAGTGGTACAAAAGGTCCCGGTGAAAATTCAGCTTGAACAGCATGATGTAACCCTTAAGCCGGGAACCAGCGCCGTTGTAAAAATCCGGGTTAGGTAGGGGTGGGCGTATGAACGCTGCAGCCGGTCATACGAATGCCGGTCATCAGGATAATCTTTATAAATGGCTGGCTCTCATCGTTGTTGTCGTCGGTACTTTTATGGCCATCCTTGACACCAGTATCGTCAATATTGCCATTCCCAAGATGATGAATGTTTTCGGGGTCTCCACCGACCAGATACAGTGGGTCATCACCGCTTATATGTTAACTATGGGGCCGGTTATCCCGCTTACCGGGTACCTGAGTGATACCTTCGGGACCAAGAAAATGTATATTTGGGCCCTGGGCGCCTTTACCGTCGGTTCGGCTCTGTGCGGTTTTGCCTGGAGCAACTCGGCCATGATTGTCGCGCGGATTATCCAGGCTTTGGGCGGTGGCATGATTATGCCCATAAGTATGTCTATCATCTACCAGGTTATTCCTGCCAAAGAACGGGGTATGGCTTTGGGCATCTGGGGTATAGCAGCCATGGCTGCCCCGGCTATCGGCCCTACGCTGAGCGGGTATATAGTAGAGCATTTGAATTGGCGCCTGATTTTTACCATTAACATTCCCGTGGGTATTATTGGCGTAATCCTGGCGGGCCTGTTGCTTAAGGAATCGCCGCGCAAACCTTCCAGGGGATTTGATTACCTGGGGTTTGTATCATCTACTGTTGGCTTAGTGAGTATACTATATGTGCTTGGTGAAGGTTCAACCATAGACTGGAACGAATTTAAAAACGTTTTTCTGCTGGTGCTGGGTATTTTCAGCCTGATGCTCTTTGCGGCCAATGAGCTAACCCGCGACGATCCCCTGCTGGACCTGCGGGTTTTAAAGATATGGCCTTATACGCTGAGCATTATCATATCGAGTATTACCAACATTGCCCTTTTTGGGGGAGTTTTTTTACTGCCCCTGTTTTTTCAGAACCTGCAGGGTTATTCTGCTATGCAGACAGGCTTGATCATGTTTCCTGGGGCTGTAGCCACAGGAATAATGATGCCGGTCGGGGGAAAACTCTTTGACAAGTTTGGGGCCAAACCTGTGGTTATTCCCGGCCTGCTGATTTTGATGCTGTCCACTTATCAATTGTCCCGGCTTACCCTGGATACAAATTCTCATACGGTTATGTGGCTGATGGCCGTGCGGGGAGTGGGGCTGGGCCTGGCCATGATGCCTATTACAACAGCGGGAATGAACTCGGTCCCTTCGCATTTGGTGGCCCGGGCATCGGCCCTGCAAAATGTTATACGGCAGGTGGCCGGTTCTGTGGGCATAACCATTCTGACAACCATCATGACAAACCGGCAGGCTGTTAATTACATCAGATTGGCGGAACAAGTATCGTACTTTGACGCTAACAGCGTGGAGTTATTTGGCCGTATACAGGGATGGTTAAGTCAACAGGGTGTGCCTGCCGGAGAAGCCCAGGGTATATCTGTAAGTACCGTATTCGGTTTGGTAGCAAAAGAGGCTGCTGTGCAGGCAATCAACGATACCCTGTTTGTGACAGTTCTGATTATATTGGTTACTATCCCGCTGGCCCTGCTGATGCGCGGCAAAAAAAGCAGCAAACAGAAGGATGAACACCTGGTAATGTTTGAATAGGTGGTGTACGGCAAATGGAAGACAAAATCAGAGACTATGCTGAGGAAATTAAGAGTCTGTTCAGAAGCCTGTTAAAGAATTTTCGCTGCCAGATGCTGGAACAGATCAGCGACTATGGCTTTACCGTGCCCCAGCTAATGTTGATGCAGGAACTGTATAATTACCCCGAGATCACCCTGAAGGAACTGAGCGAGCGGATGGGCCTGGCCAAAAGCACTGTATCCGGTATAGTGGACAGGCTGGAACAGCAGGGTGCAGTGACCAGGTTGCGAGATACCGGCGACCGAAGAACAGTCAAGATATCCCTTACACCCAGGATGCTGGAAATAAAGGAATCTATGAATATGATCAAGCATAATTACCTGGCCGGCTTGCTGGAAGGGGTGGACAGAGAAGAAATAGAAAAAATTATATATGGGTTAAAGCGCCTGAATTCTTTGATGGAATCGAAATCTAAAAGATTTAACAATATTGACATTGAACCGAAATAAAGGATGTGTTAAGATATCTATTATATTATGCAAAATTGTATTACGCAAAATCCGGAGATGAGAAAAAGCAATGAGTAGAGCAACTTTTTTGGCCGGAGGTAAAAAGGCCTTACCGATTATGCTTGGATATACGCCTTTGGGGATTGCCTTTGGTGTTATAGCCCGGGAAAAAGGGCTCGATGTTTTGCAGACGACATTAATGTCACTGACATCTTTTACCGGCTCGGGGCAGTTTGTTGCCGTGGGAATGCTGGGGGCCGGAGCAAGCATTCCAGCAATTTTGCTGACCAACTTTCTGGTAAACCTGCGTTACTTACTCTTTAGCGCTTCTATGGCCCCTTATGTGAAAAAAATGCCTACCTGGGTCCAGTCTATTCTGGCTTTTGGCATCACTGACGAAACCTTTACATTGAATATGGCCCAGTTTGATAAACAGGAAGCTGACCGTGATTTTATGCTCGGAGTCAACTTTTTTTCGCACCTGTCCTGGATAACCAACTCGGCAATCGGGGCTGCGTTGGGGAACATCATACCAGATATGGACCGGTTCGGTGTTAATTTTGCCCTGCCGGCTATGTTTATTGCCCTGCTGGTGATGCAGGTGAAAAACAGAATAAATTTATGGGTAGCCGTAATATCCGGGTTGTTATCTTTAACTATAGCATTGTTTACTGACAGCAGTGTCAATATTATTATTGCCACGGTTATGGCGGCGGCGATAGGGGTGGTTTTATGTCGGGACAGGCAAAAATCTACCTTTTAATACTGGGGATGTGGGTAGTAAATTATCTACCCCGCCTGCTGCCCATGGTCATCCTCAGCAAAATGAAAATTCCGCAGCCGGTCATTGACTGGTTGGGATTTATTCCGGCGGCTGTATTAGCAGCTATAATTGTACCCTCTGTTGTCATGCCCGATGGACAGATGAACGTTTCCTTACATAATGATTTCCTCATTACATCAATTCCTGCTTTTCTGATAGCTATAAAAACGCGGAATATGGTCTGGACCCTCGTTACCGGCATGTTTGTAATGGCATTAGTGGCGAAATAATGTCTGGCCCGGTGGGGAAGGCTATTAAGGAAGCTTTTATGGCAGCTTTGCCTGCAGCTTGCTGTATATTGGTATTTTTGTTATTATCAAGTTAAGGATTGCAAATTTTATTTCAGGGGGTATGACCATGGAAAAAACTCTAAAAAACCTGTTGCTGGCCGGTATCGGTACTATTGCCTACGGATATGAAAAAGGCGCTGCCGTTATAGAGGAACTGGTAAAAAAAGGGGAAATTTCCATAGAACAGGGCAAAGAATTAAATGCTGAACTGAAAAAGAAACTAAGCAAAACTGCTGCTGCCGGTTCCGAGGCTTACAGCGAGCTGTTGGCGGGTTTAAACCTGGTGTCGAAAAAAGAATTTGCGGAATTCAAAGCCGGGGTGGAAAAGGAACTTACCGAGCTGAAAGAAATGATTAAGAACCTGGAAAATAAGTAAACGAGCGCTATGGATACTAATAATCAAAGAGCCGGTCAATTGAAAAGTGAAAAACAGAGGCTGAAAGAGATTGTTTCGGTTTTTTTAAAACACGGTTTGAAAAATGGGATTGCAAATCCCGTACAGTTGAGGTTGGCGCTGGAAGAACTGGGGCCAACTTTTATTAAAATCGGGCAAATGCTGTCCATGCGTCCCGATATTATACCCCAGGCCTACATCAAAGAGTTTCAGAAACTGCAGGATGACGTAAAACCTGAACGTTACGAAGTTATCAGAGAAATAATCGAACACGAATTAAAAAGGCCTATAGAAGAACTGTTTCTGTCTTTTGCAGAAGAACCTATTGCCTGTGCCTCGCTTGCCGTTGTTCACCCGGCGGTCCTGAAAAACGGGGACCGGGTGGTGGTCAAGATTCAGCGCCCGGGGGCAAGGGAGACAATGCTGAAAGACATTGCCCTGCTCCGACGGATAACCCGCTTTATCAAGTATGCTCCACAGGCAGAGGTGCTGGATTTGGACGAAGCCGCCGGCGAACTTTGGCGGGCGGCAAATAAAGAGCTGGACTTTCAGCAGGAAGCGCACAACATTAAAAAATTCTACGAGTATAACCGGGATGTGGCTTATATCACCTGCCCGAGGGTTTTTGAAGAATATACTACCCGGGAAGTCCTGGTTATGGAACGGGTGGAAGGTATCCCCATTGCCCATCTGGAACAGCTTGCGGCAGAGGGTTATGATTTACGTGATGTGGCCGTAAAACTGGCCGATAATTATCTAAAACAGATTTTTGAAGACGGTTTTTTCCATGCCGATCCCCATCCCGGCAATATCCTGGTCAGGGAAGGTAAAATTGTCTATCTGGATTTTGGCATGATGGGCGTTCTGGACAAGAGTTTGCTTGAAAAATTCAATTCCTTGATTTACGGTATAGCTACAGGCAATGTGGAGGCCATGCAGAAGGACGTTCTACGCATTGGCATAAAAAAAGGATCCATCGATACCCGCAAATTATATTCAGACATAGAACAGATATACAATAATTACATTGTAACTTCTCTACATGAAATAGATGTGCCGCAGATGATGGAAGAGATTTTTAAGGCCTGCCGGAAAAACAATATCGCCATACCTGCGGACCTGGTGATGATGGCCAAGGGGCTGGTGACCATTGAGGGGCTGGTGGCCAGGCTGGCGCCCGAAATCAATATTATGGATTTGGCCTTGCCTTACGCCAGGCGTTATATTTTAAGCAAGCGGAATATAAAGCAGGACCTGACCCGGCAGTTAGAAAATTTCTATACCCTGACCAAATCAGGGGCCAAACTCCCTGTTAGGCTCCTTGAGCTTATCAACGGCGCCCTGGCGGGGAAAATTCGGGTGCAGATGGAACATACCAACCTGGATGAAGCGCTGAATAAATTAAATAAAATGGTGAACCGGTTGGTTTTTGGCCTGGTCCTTTCGTCTCTGGTGATTGGTTCTTCCATTGTAATTAATGCCAACGTGGGGCCAAAGATTTACGGCATTTCCGTGTTCGGCCTGGTAGGCTTTCTTGGCGCGGCCGTGATGGGAACCTGGCTGTTGATTTCGATCTTATATTCGGGAAAGATGTAGCGCCGGCTATAAAATAGCCGGCTTTTTCTAAGCTCCTAATCAATAGCCGGATCCAATTGTTGTAGAATCCTGCCCAAAATTATTTGTACTTTTTTATCCCGGCAGGAGGATAAATGTGGGTGGACAAAGAAAAATACCCCTGTAGTTTTTGGATTTAAACCAGGAATCCGTCAGGAGGGAATATTGGTGCTGGAAATAAAGAACTTATCGTTAACAGTAGAGGGGGATAAGGGACAGGTTCAGATTCTCAAAGACATTAACCTGACCCTGGAAGATAACCGCCTTTATGTTTTTACCGGTCCGAACGGTGGGGGTAAGTCCTCCCTGGCCAAGGCCATCATGGGGATATACAGGCCCACGTCGGGGAAAATCCTTTTCAATGGCCAGGATATAACAGACTTGAGTGTCTATGAGCGGGCCAGGCTTGGTATCGGTTACGCTTTCCAACAGCCACCCCGCTTTAAGGGCATTACGGTGGGTGAATTGTTGCAGATAGCAGCCGGCAGGGACATAAAAGGCTGCAGTTATCTGGCTGATGTGGGACTTTGCGCTCACGACTATGTGGACAGGGAAATGGATGCCAGTCTGTCGGGGGGTGAATTAAAACGCATCGAAATTGCCACCCTGCTGGCGAGGAATTTGAAAGTGGCAGTATACGATGAGCCGGAAGCAGGTATTGATTTGTGGAGTTTCAGTAAGTTGACGGAGACCTTTAAAAACGTGCATACCAAGTATGATACTACCCTGGTAATTATTTCGCACCAGGAACGGATTCTAAGCCTGGCCGATGAGATTATCCTGATTGCCGACGGGACCGTGAAAGAAAAGGGCAGCAAGGATGAACTCTGGCCGCTCATGATGAATGATATTGGATTCACTTACTTCAGAGACTGTACCGAAAGGGATGAGAACGTCGATGAATGCATTAGATAGCCACTTATTGAAGACAATAGCCGATTTGCATTCTATACCCCAGGGCGCTTACAACATCCGAAAAAATGGTACGGGTATCAGCCGCAACAGCACGGCCAATATAGAAATCAGACCGAAAGAGGACAAGCCGGGGATTGATATCATTGTCAAACCGGGAACCAGGGGGGAAAGTGTGCATATTCCTGTTATCATTACCAATGAAGGACTGGAAGATGTGGTATATAATACCTTTGACATTGGTGAAGGGGCCGATGTGGTGGTAGTGGCCGGCTGCGGCATTCATAACCCGGGCGAAAGTAAGGCTGAACATAACGGCATTCACGACTTTATCATCCGCAAGGGTGCCCGGATGCGTTACATAGAAAAGCACTATGGCGAGGGTGAGGGCAAAGGGGAAAAAATCCTCAATCCGGTAACCATTATTGAAATTGAAGAGGGTGGCTATGCCGAGTTGGAACTGGTGCAGATCAGGGGTGTTGACAGCACCAGGAGAGAGACTAAAGCCAGGCTTCACAAAGATGCTCACCTTTTGGTCACAGAACGCATGCTTACCCACGGGCAGCAGTTAGCCGAATCCAATATACTGGTAGAACTCATTGGCCAGGATGCATCTACCCAGGTCATATCCCGTTCAGTAGCCCAGGACAATTCCAGGCAGATTTTCTACCCGCGAGTGGTAGGGTTTAACAGGTGCCGCGCTCACGTACAGTGCGACTCGATTATCATGCACCAGGCCCACGTCCGGTCTGTGCCTGAAATAGCAGCCAATCATCCTGACGCCCAGTTGGTACATGAAGCGGCTATCGGAAAAATAGCGGGCGAGCAGTTAATCAAGCTTATGTCGCTGGGACTAACGGAAGCGGAAGCTGAAGAAACAATTCTCCAAGGATTTTTAAAGTAGGCAGCCAAGGGGCTATCCTCAAATGACTTAAGGATAGCTCCTTTTTATTTATGGATAAATTCATCAAAATTATATGAGATATGAGTAATGTATGAAATAACAAGAAAAGAAACGTAAGAAGATGACAGAAAAATCCAACAAGGTCAAATAAGGTCAAAAGGCAAAATTTGGCCGCAAAACCGTTTACCAGCGAAGTTGCAATCAAAGCAATATTACCGGATAATAAAAGTCAAGAAAGGTCAAAGTCAATAAAGGTCAGGTGAGGGTCGGGGCTTTAAATCATCAGCTTGTACATAAAATTCAACGTTTTACCGGAAAAAGCTTATAATTTGACCCACTCAAGTTTAAAATTTTGTTTAAAAAAGGAGGTTTTTGTATGGGTAAAGCTTTTGGTATAGACTTAGGGACCACCAACTCGGTGGTAGCCGTGATTGAAGGGGGCAAACCCACAGTTATTGCCAATGCCGAGGGGGCCAGGACTACCCCTTCCGTTGTTGCCTTTAAGCAAGACGGCGAAAGGCTGGTTGGCCAGTTGGCCCGTCGCCAGGCCGTATTAAATCCTGAAAATACTCTTTACTCTGTAAAACGTTTTATTGGCCGTCGCTATTCTGAGGTATCCGGCGAAAGGGAGATGGTCCCTTATAAAGTGGTAGCCGGTCCCAACGATGCCGTGAGGTTTGACATCAGGGGCAAGACGTACGCGCCGGAAGAAGTATCTGCGGCAGTGCTCCGCAAACTGGTCGATGACGCATCCAGCTACCTCGGGGAAAAGGTAACGGACGCCGTCATTACCGTACCTGCATACTTCAATGATGCCCAGCGGCAGGCCACTAAGGATGCCGGCAAAATTGCGGGTCTGAACGTATTGCGAATTATCAACGAGCCTACGGCTGCGGCCTTGGCTTACGGATTGGACAAAAAAGAAAATAAGACCATTATGGTCTTTGACCTGGGCGGTGGAACCTTTGACGTTTCCATCCTGGAGGTTGGCGATGGTGTGTTTGAGGTAAAAGCCACCAACGGGGATACCCACCTGGGCGGTGATAACTTTGACAAGGCCATAGTGGATTGGATGGCGGAGGAATTCAAAAAGGATTACGGTATCGACCTGCGCAAAGACAAGCAGGCCTTGCAGCGGCTGACGGAAGCGGCAGAAAAGGCTAAAATTGAGCTTTCGGCTACAACGGAGACCCACATCAATCTACCTTTTATTACCGCCGATGCTTCCGGGCCCAAACACCTGGACTTAAAGCTCACCAGGGCAAAATTTGACGAACTGACCCATGACCTGGTTGAACGTTGCCGCGGCCCGGTAAAAGCGGCTTTAAACGATGCGAAGCTGACGGAAAAAGACATTGATGAAGTGATACTGGTTGGCGGTTCTACCAGGATACCTGCTGTACAAAAATTGGTGCGTGAGTTGTCGGGCGGCAAGGACCCGAACCAGAGCGTTAATCCCGATGAGGTGGTTGCATGCGGCGCTGCCATTCAGGCCGGTGTCCTGGCTGGAGAAGTAAAGGATGTGCTGCTGCTGGATGTGACTCCTCTTTCCCTTGGGGTAGAGACAATGGGCGGCGTAATGACCAGGCTCATAGAACGTAATACCACTATTCCTGTGCGCCGCAGCGAGATTTTTAGTACTGCTGAGGATAACCAGACTTCTGTGGACATTCATGTCCTGCAGGGTGAAAGGGAAATGGCCCGCGACAACAGGTCTTTAGGGCAGTTTAAACTGGACGGAATTCCGCCCGCGCCACGGGGAATCCCACAGATTGAGGTAACCTTCGACATTGATGCCAATGGCATTCTAAAAGTAAGCGCCCGTGATAAAACGACGGGAAAAGAACAAACTATAACTATTAACGGGTCCACCAGCCTCGAGCAGAGCGAAATTGACCGGATGATCCGGGAGGCAGAATTACATGCTGCGGAAGACAGGAAACGGAAGCAGGAGGCAGAGACCAGAAACGAGGCTGATGCTCTGGCTTACCAGGTAGACCGGCAGCTTAAAGAATTGGGCGATAAAGCGCCTTTAGCAGACAAAGCGCGTATTGAAGAATTGATCAGTAGTATTAGAACTGCTACCAGGGAAAATGCTCCGATAGAAAGTATTCGTCGATTGATGAACGAACTTCGGCAAGCAGCTACAGGCCTGGCCCAGGCCGCCTATGGAGCAGGCGCTACAGCGGCCGGATGCGGCGCTGGAACTTGCGGTGACCGGAAACCCGGTGGAGATGATATAGTGGATGTTGAATTTGAAGAAAAATAACTATAGCAATTCCTGAACCGGGGGACGGGAGGTTATAGCTCTTATTCCTATCGGACCCGGAAGGCCTTAAAAAAAGGTAGGTGAAAGCTTATATGGGTGTTTCTTACCAGGACTACTACAAAATACTGGGCGTCAGCCGTGATGCCACCGACAGGGAAATAAAGGCCGCTTACCGAAAGCTGGCGCGGAAATGGCACCCCGATTTACATACGGGTAAAGATAAAGCCGAGGCAGAGGAGAAATTTAAGCAGATAAATGAAGCTTACGAAGTATTAAAAGACCCGGAAAAGAGGGCCAAGTATGATCGGTTGGGGGCCAATTGGCAGGACGGACAGGATTTCCGCCCGCCGCCTGACATGGAGGGCTTCCACTTTTACAGTACGGATGATGTCAGCGGTTTCAGCGATTTCTTTGAAATGCTCTTCGGCGGCGGAGCGCCCTTTAAACGGGCCCGGGCTGCCCGCCGTGGGCCTGTCCGGGGACAGGACGTGGAAAGTGAGTTGGAGCTTACCCTGGAAGAAGCTTACCGGGGTGGGGAAAAGACTATCCAGCTATCAACCGGTGAAATTTGTCCTGCCTGCGGGGGGACGGGGGTTGCCTTTGATTCCTTTTGCAACCGTTGCGGCGGCGTAGGGGTGACCAACACGACCAGGACCCTGGCGGTAAAGGTCCCGCCCGGGGTGAAAGACGGCAGCCGCATCAGGCTGAAGGGGCAGGGCGGTGAAGGCCTTAATGGCGGTGGCAGAGGTGATTTGTACCTGAAAATACGGCTTCTTCCTCACCCCAGGTTTACAGTTAACGGCAGCGACATTGAAACAGAAGTGACTTTGCGTCCTGAACAGGCAGTATTGGGCGCCCAAGTAAAAGTTCCTACCCTGGACGGCCTGGTTAGCGTTAAAGTTCCTCCCGGTACCAGAACCGGGCATAAACTGCGTTTGCGCGGAAAAGGCCTGCCTGCCGGGGAAGGACGCGGAGATGAGTATGTACGCATAAGAATAGACATACCGGACCGGCTTACTCCGCAAGAAGAGCAGCTTTACCGGCAGTTAGCCGCCC
Organism: Thermincola ferriacetica; assembly: GCF_001263415.1. NCBI lineage: Bacteria > Bacillati > Bacillota > Clostridia > Eubacteriales > Thermincolaceae > Thermincola > Thermincola carboxydiphila. Next base: position 124,415 of record NZ_LGTE01000004.1, on the reverse strand, counting down.
TGAGGGAAGGGGTGTCAATCAATGGATAAGTTTTACATTCGGATTTTCCGCCACACCCTGTCTGTTGATGATGAAGATACCTGGATAGATATCGCTGAGCTCGATATACATCCTGAAATCATGTACAAATTGGCCGAGTTAGGTATAGTTGAGGTGCGCCGGGGCCAGATACCGGCCTGCCAGGTAATGCGCGCGCATAAAATACTGCGACTGCGCCGGGACCTCGGTGTCAACCTGCCGGGAGCGGCAATTATACTTGATTTGCTGGAGCAGGTTGAAGAGCTGCAGGATGAAATAGAACGACTGAAAAGGAGGTGAATACCCGGGAGACCGCATGGTCCTCCGGGATAATCCATGGATTTGCATCGCTACACGCAAAAATCGAGAGAAGCTTTAGCGGGAGCCCAGCAATTGGCGGCTCAAAGGCATCACCAGGAAGTAACGGGCAAGCACCTGCTGGCCGTCCTGCTTACCCAGGAAGGAGGTATGGCGCCCAGGTTCCTCGAACATGCGGGAGTAAACGTAGGGGCGTTGGCTGCCGGTGTTGAGGGACTGCTAAAAAAAATACCGGTGGTTACAGGCTATGAAGGTTCTTTATATGCCGGATCCGGTTTCACCCGCACCCTTGCCCGGGCTGAGCAGGAAGCACGGGATATGAAAGACGATTATGTCAGTGTTGAACACCTTTTGCTGGCCCTGTTGGAAGACGGTGAACCTGAGCTTAAAGAAGTGCTGCGGCGGAATGGATTAACGAGGGAAAACCTATTGCATTCCCTGCGCTCCATACGGGGTAATCAGCGAGTGACGGGAGAAAATCCCGAAGAAACCTACGAAGCCCTGGAAAAATACGGCCGGGATTTGACCAAGCTGGCGCGGCAGGGGAAATTGGACCCTGTCATAGGTAGAGATGAAGAGATCCGCCGGGTTATTGAAATTCTCTCGCGGCGGACGAAAAACAATCCTGTCCTGATAGGGGAACCGGGCGTTGGTAAAACGGCCATCGTCGAGGGGCTGGCCCGCCGTATAGTGGCCGGGGACGTACCCGAAGGTTTAAAGGATAAAGTTTTGATTGGCCTGGATATGGGCGCCCTGATTGCCGGGGCCAAGTACCGAGGAGAATTTGAAGAGCGTTTAAAGGCAGTGCTTAAGGAAGTACAGGAATCCAACGGTAAAATCATCTTATTTATAGACGAATTACATACCGTTGTAGGGGCCGGGGCAGCCGAAGGAGCCGTTGATGCCGGGAACCTCTTAAAACCCATGCTGGCCCGCGGTGAACTGCGGACCATTGGCGCCACTACTCTGGACGAATACAGGAAACATGTAGAAAAAGACGCAGCCCTGGAAAGGCGTTTTCAGCCGGTACTGGTCAACCCGCCTTCCGTGGAAGATACCATTTCCATTTTGCGGGGTCTTAAGGAGCGCTATGAAGTACACCACGGGGTACGCATCAAAGACAGCGCCATTGTAGCGGCGGCAGTCCTGTCTGACCGGTATATTTCAGACCGGTTCCTGCCTGACAAAGCCATAGACTTAATGGATGAGGCGGCAGCCCGGATCAGAACGGAAATCGACAGTTTGCCCACTGAACTGGATGAAATAACCCGCCGTATCATGCAGATGGAAATCGAAGAAGCGGCTCTGAGCAAGGAAAAAGACGAAGCGTCCCAGGAAAGATTGGAAAAGTTAAGAAGCCAGCTGGCCGAACTGCGCAGTGAGGCCGATGCCATGAAGGCCCAGTGGGAGGTGGAAAAACAGGCCATCAGCCGGTTGCGGGGGATTAAGAAAGAAATAGAGGAAACCAGACAGGAAATTGAGCGGGCAGAAAGAGAATACGACCTGAACCGGCTGGCTGAATTAAGATACGGCAAATTGGCCAACCTGGAACGCCAGTTAAAAGAAGAAGAGGAAACCCTGGCCGGTAAGCAGAAACATGGTATGCTGTTGAAGGAAGAGGTGGACGAGGAAGATATTGCCCGTGTGGTCAGCCGTTGGACCGGTATACCGGTAAGCAGGCTGATGGCCGGGGAAAAAGAAAAACTCATTCACCTTGACGAGGAACTGCACAAACGGGTTGTCGGACAGGATGAAGCTGTCCGGGTCGTGGCAGATGCTGTCTTACGTGCCCGGGCCGGTATTAAGGACCCTAACCGACCGATTGGCAGTTTCATTTTCCTCGGCCCGACGGGAGTGGGCAAGACGGAATTGGCACGGGCCCTGGCCCAGGCCCTTTTCGATGATGAACGCAACATGATCCGGCTTGATATGTCTGAGTACATGGAGAAACACACGGTGGCCAGGTTAATCGGCGCCCCGCCCGGTTATGTCGGTTACGAAGAAGGCGGGCAGCTTACTGAGGCTGTCCGGCGCAAGCCTTATTCTGTCGTTTTACTTGACGAAATTGAAAAGGCTCATAACGATGTTTTCAACGTGTTGCTACAATTACTGGACGACGGGCGCCTGACCGACGGCCAGGGGCGGACGGTAAATTTCCAGAACACCGTGGTAATCATGACCTCTAACCTGGGCAGCCAGGAGATTCTCGCACAACGGGAGCGTGGCGGCGATTACGAACAGATGAAGGAAAGTGTGCTGGGTATATTGCGACAGTACTTCCGCCCCGAATTCCTGAACCGGGTTGATGAAATCGTTGTCTTCCATGCTTTAAAACAGGAGCAGGTGAAAGAGATTGCCCGCCTGCTGATGGAAAAGTTAGCGGCGCGTGTCTATGCAGGCGCCGGCGTTAAACTGGAATGGACGGAAAATGCCCTTACTTACCTGGCAGATAAGGGTTATGAACCTTCTTACGGAGCCAGGCCGTTAAAACGCCTAATTCAGCAGGAAGTGGAAACGCCATTGAGCCGTATGCTGGTAAAAGGGGAAATTTCTGATAAAGAGACCGTTGTCCTGCAGGCCGAAAACGGCGTTTTGACCTTTACCAAAAAAGCTGAATCGAAGTAAACAAAGAGAGCGCAGTTTCTTTTTAACTGCGCTCTCCGGTGTTCATATTTAGAAAAATTTGCTTTGAGGTAAAATTGTGGATAAACTCAAAGCATGATTTCCGGGTATCAACAAAAGTTTCCTTGAGTTTTCGATAGAAACTTTTGTTTTTTTGAGCCTTGGGATAAATGAATAGATTTCTGCAAAAAATAATATAAACAAAATGAAAAGCTTAATGTCCACTAACTAAACAATAAAGCCAGTTATTGTTTAAAAATCTAATTAGGAGTGACATAATGACCATACCAGTGTTTAAACGCCTGCCCAGACACATTGGGGTAATTCCGGACGGTAACAGGAGATGGGCAGAAAAAAACGGCCTGCCCAAGGAAGCCGGTTACAGTTGGGGAATAGCTCCCGGTTTTTATCTATATGAGCTGGCCAGTGAATTAGGCATCGAAGAAATGACCTTTTATGGTTTTACGCACGATAATACGAAACGTCCTGTTGTGCAAAAAAGGGCTTTTCAAAAAGCCTGCGTTGATGCTGTATTTAAATTGCTGGAAAAGGATGCTGCCTTACTGGTAGTAGGTAATACCGAATCCCCTGCGTTTCCAAGGGAACTGCTTCCTTTTACCAAAAAACGCGTAAACATAGGCAAGGGAGGGATGCGGGTAAATTTCCTGGTCAATTACGGGTGGCATTGGGACCTGTACCATGGCATGAAAGCGGCTTTGCCCCGGAAATCCGCTGCTAAGCACGTATTTCACCAGTCACTGGCTTCCGCTGACATTTCCCGCATTGACCTTGTAATCAGGTGGGGGGGCAGGCGCCGGTTAAGCGGTTTTTTACCCGTGCAAACCATTTATGCGGATTTTTTTATAGTGGACGATTTGTGGCCGGACTTTAAACCTGAGCATTTTTATAATGCTCTGCGCTGGTACGAGATTCAGGACATTACCCTGGGAGGGTAAAGGTAACCTGGCAACCATTGGCTGGTTGCTTGCAGGACCAATTTAAACAAGACAGGAATTTTGTACATAAAAGAGGGGAAACTAAGAAAAAACCCAGAGGAGGAATTGTATGCATCGACGGGTATTTTTCGCGGTTTCCTTATTTTTTATTCTTACGGCCCTTTTGACCGGCTGTTCAGCCAACAAAGAACAGAAAAAACCTTTAAACCGGTCTAACACCAAAACTTATTCCACTTTATATGCCGAGGCTGCCGACAACCCGCACACCAATGGGTGCGTTTCCTGCCATAAGAAAACTGCCGATGTAGACCGGTCTCTGCCAGTTTATGTGCAGCGGATCGAGGGCCATCCGGAAGTTAAGCAGGGAGCCGTCAGCGCATGCTATAACTGCCACGAGGCACAAAAAAATTATGAGCTGTACAAAAAGTTTTACCGGCGCATTCACCGGGCCCACTGGATGAGCGAGATTTTTTATACAAAAGCCAAGGGACGCTGTGCTTCCTGCCATTCAGTTGAGAAAAACGGGGTCTCTGGCATCAAGGATTATCCTTTGGCGGGCTACCGTTCCGGATTAAGCGATAAGGGTATTTCACAGAACGGAAAGCAGGCGCCGGCAAAGGATCAGGGGCAAAACAAGAACCGGCAACAAAAAGAGGAATGGAAGTCCTCTGAGCAGGAAAAGAAAGATAAAGGCCAAGAAAGTAATGAACAGCAGGCGCCCGGGACCCAACCGCAGACCCAACCTACGCCGGGTCCCTGATGACTTGTTAAAAAGGTGCAAACAATGTTTTTGCACCTGTTTTTCATATAAATTGAAGTGATTGCAGATACAATTGCCCGATTATGATAGGAAATACCAACATGCCAATGAAATAAAGTTATAAACCATTGGGGGGTCCAAGTTGAGTGAAAAAGTAGTTGTTATCGGCGGTGTTGCGGCTGGAGCAAGCGCTGCGGCAAAAGCCCGCAGGACTGATGAGTTTAGTAAAATTATAATTTTCGAGCGGGGCCCTTATGTTTCTTTTGCCAACTGCGGCTTGCCCTATTACCTGGGAGGCGAAATAAAAGAGCGCGATGAACTTTTTCTTGTCACGCCGGAACGTTTCAAAGAGCGCTTTAACATTGATGTTTTTGTTAACCATGAAGTTGTGAAAATACACAGGGACCGCAAAACCGTAGAAGTTATAAATCATAAGAGCGGGGAGCGGTTTGAAGAAAGTTATACCAAACTGATGATCGCCACAGGAGGAATTCCTGTAAGACCTCCCCTGGAGGGAGCCGATTTAAAAAATATCCATTCCCTGTGGACTGTTCCTGATGTGGATGCAGTTAAAACTCTGGTGGACAGCGGAAGAGTCAGACATGCTGTAATTATGGGGGGCGGTTTTGTTGGCATAGAAACTGCAGAAGCGCTCTTGCAGAAAGGAATACAGGTTACAATTGTGGAAAAGGGCAACCAACTGCTTTCACCATGGGACCCTGAAATGGCAGGGCTGGTGGCGCAGCAATTACGCAGAATGGGAGCAAATGTAAGGTTGGATGTAGGTATCCGGAGGTTTTTGGGGGCGAAAACCGTTGAGACGGTAGAGCTGATGGACAGTACTCGGTTACCGGCTGATTTGGTTATTATTTCTGCCGGTGTGCAGCCGGAACTTGATTTGGTCGTTGGTGCCGGCCTGGAGCTGGGGGTTACCGGGGGAGTCCTGGTGAATTCCAGAATGCAGACAAGTGATCCGGATATTTATGCCGGCGGGGATATTGTGGAGTCTACTCATTTCATCACCGGGCAAAAGGTCAGGGTTCCGCTGGCCGGTCCTGCTAACAAGCAGGGGCGGGTTGCCGGGGCCAACATGGTGGGCGGGAATATGGAATTTCGCGGAGTTATCAATACCTCCATAATTAAAGTCGGTCCTATGACAGCGGCGCGCACCGGTCTCAACGAAAAAGAAGCCAGGGAAGCGGGACTTGACTACTACACAACCTTTACGGTATCGCCTGACCACGCCGGTTATTATCCGGGTGCGGAACCCATGATAGTGAAGCTGATAGTGGAAAAACTGTCCGGCCGGCTTTTAGGCGGCCAGGTAGTTGGTACTAGGGGGATTGACAAGAGAATCGATATACTGGCGACGGCTATTTACGGGAAAATGACTGTTTTTGACCTGGAAAACCTGGATCTGGCTTATGCGCCACCTTTTTCTTCTGCCAAAGACCCGTGCATCATGGCCGGGTTCGTAGCGGCAAATGTGGCCAGGGGTGAACTGCAAACCGTTACCGGCATGGAAGTCCTTGAGCGGCTTGCGGAAGGCCGGGATGTGCAGATTCTGGATGTACGGACCCCGGATGAATATACAAGGGGACACATTCCGGGGGCAGTTAACATTCCTGTTGACCAGTTCAGAAACCGTCTCCATGAAATCGATAAAACGAAGGAAAAAATACTGTACTGCGGGATAGGTTACCGATCCTATTTGGCTTACAAAATTTTAGAACACCATGGGTTTAAAAATATAAAAAATCTGGGGGCCGGCTACCACGGGTGGAAAATGGTTGAGGGGCTGAGGAACAGGAAACAATGACCCAAGATTTCGGGAGTGTCCCATAAGGAAGTGGGGCAGTTGCTTTACTTTTGACCGTAAGTTCAGGGAGTGGCAGATATGTTCCGGAACGACGAGTCTGATATCCACTTATCGGCGATCCGCGTATGCGGGAGCCGGTAAGCTGACTTGTTGCCGTCGTGGAGGAATATGTCTGCCGCTTCCTATGCTTTCACAGCGGGGCCCATTTACTTACGGTTATGGGATATTCTTTTGCACTTTGTTTTACAAAAATACAGGAATTTTTTCAATTGACGGTATGAAAAAGGAAGGAGTAAAATATTATTGCAATAAATTTATAATGATTACAAAATTATAATTTACATAAAAATATAGTAATTATAAGTATTAACAATAATCCGGTAGAAACGGGACAGTGATTTAAAATTGCGTGGGAGGGTGATATGAGTGTGTGAAATGACAAGACGGGAGAGAAAAAAAGAAGCCACTCGTTTAAAAATTATGGAGACGGCCATCAGGCTTTTCAAAAAACGTGGTTTTGAACAGACTACGATGAACCGGATTTCTGAGGAAGCAGATGTAGCTCTGGGGACGTTATATAATTATTTTCCTTCCAAAGAAGCCATTGTCGGGGCTTATGTCGGTTGGGTGGTCGCAGATTACCGGGAAAAGAATTGGCCGCGGGTTATGGAATTACCCAGTACATACGAACGTTTTCAATTTGTCTTGTTAATTATAGCCCATTGGCATGAAGAAAACAAGGAACTTTCAGAAATATATATTTCCGACTTAAGAAATTTTTATTATGGGCCTAATTGGGAACCTGTGCCAAAAGACGGACTGGAAGAAGGTTTTACGGATATCTTTAAAATGGGCCAGGAAAAAGGTGATGTAACGGATAGATTTTCTTCGCAAACCATGGCCCGGCAGCTATTGGGAGCGCTGTATTCGGCTACTCTGCACTGGCTGGCGGAATCTGACGGGGAGCCGCTGAAAGACAGATATTTGGAAGTCCTTGATCTGTTTTTTAAGGGATGTGGGAGAAACGACGGTGTTGTTAGCGTAAGTAATTTGGAAGTTTTATATTATATGTTTTTTTAACTTTTTTAGCTTTTTGGGAGGAGTTTAGCGTTTTTGGGGGGAGTTAAGTGAAGGTTACGGAACTGGCTATAAAAAAACCTGTGGCCATGACTATGATCATCATGTTTTTTGTGGTCCTGGGTTTGTTTTCCTATACTAAGCTGGGGGCAGACCTGTTTCCCAAAGCTAATATGCCTTTTGTTACAATTACCTCCATCTATCCCGGCGCCGGGACTGAAGAAATGGAGAGCCAAGTTGTTGACCCTATCGAGGAACAGGTTTCATCCATCAGTGGTTTGAAAAAAGTTGCTTCTTACATAAATGAGGGTGTGGCCACTACTGTCCTGGAATTTACCATGAGCACCGATGCTGATGTGGCGGTTAATGATACGCAAAAAGCTGTAGATGCTGTTTTGATTAAGCTGCCCAGAGACATGGACAAGCCGCTCGTGCAGAAGGTTGATTTAAATGCGGAACCTGTCATAACTATTGCTGTTTCGGGGGAGCGGTCGCTGAATGAAATTTACGAGATTGCCAGGGATAAAATAAAAGACCGGTTGGAATCAGTACCCGGTGTAGCTACAGTAAACATCGTAGGTGGGCAGGAAAGAGAAATCCTCGTTGAGGTTGACCGGAACAGGTTAGCTGCCTACGGTCTTTCCGTCAACCAGGTGATCCAGAGATTAAGCCTGGAAAACCATAATGTGCCCAGTGGCAAAATCAAACAAACCGACAGGAACTACAATATCAGGTTGTTGGGCGAGTTTACAGAGCTAAGAGAAATTGAGGACCTGTTGATTCCGCTGCCAACTGGGGGAACAATTCCGCTGAAGGATATTGCCAAGGTGTCTGATACTTTTAAAGAGATGGAACGCTTAAGCCGGCTGAATAAAAAAGAGGCTGTGGCTATTCTGGTGCAGAAGCAGAGTGATGCCAGTATTGTGGATACCGCCGAAGGTATCCGCAAGGAATTGGAAAGCATTAAAAAAGATGTGCCCGGCGATATAAAAATCGTTATCTCAGACGATACCTCAACTTTTATCACCAATTCTCTTGCCGATACCAAGAGAACCCTGGTAGAAGGCGTTGTAATGACGGGCATTGTTCTGTTGTTCTTCCTGCGGGAATGGCGGTCGCTGGTAATTGTCATGCTGGCCATTCCTACTTCCATTATTGCCACTTTTATGATGATGTACTTTTTCGGCTTCACCTTCAACATGCTGTCGTTGATGGGTTTATCTCTTTGTGTGGGCATTCTGGTTGATGATTCCATAGTAGTCCTGGAAAATATACACCGGCACCTGCAGATGGGGAAAAACGCTGAACAGGCAGCAATAGACGGCCGGGGAGAAATAGGCATGGCAGCAGTGGCAATAACTCTATCCGATGTGGTGGTATTTGGCCCGATTGCTTTTATGACCGGTATGGTGGGTCAGATGTTCCGCCAGTTTGGTTTGACTGTAGTAGTGGCAACCCTGTTTTCCCTTTTTGTTTCCTTTACCCTGACACCGATGTTGGCAGCCAAATTTTACAAGAACCACAGCGGCGATAAGGAGGAGAAAAGAACAAACAGGTTGTGGGCCTGGGTCGGCGTAAAAACTAATGCCCTGGGTCATCGGGTGGTCAGCTTTTACCGGAGTCTCTTGAAATGGTCTCTGCAGCACAGGCTGAAGGTTCTTCTGGTAGTAGTTGCAGGCATTGCGGCCAGTATTTCACTGCTTTTTACCGGTGCCATAGGCGGAGAGTTTATTTCCAATACTGACCAGAGCAAGTTTTCCATTGTATTGGAACTGACGCCGGGTACGCCGTTACAGAAGACTGATCAGGTTGTAAAAGAATTTGAAGACAGGCTGGCCAAAATACCTGAGGTGGAATCCTATTTTTCCATGGTCGGTTTGGGGGGAGGGGCTGTTGCCCCCGGCAATGCTTCTCACCGGGCCAAGATATATGTGAATCTGGTGGCCAAAAACAAACGGGACAAAACGGTCTGGCAGATTGTAGATGAAGTCAGAAAGTGGGACAACCTGTTCCCGGGTGTGGAAATGAAGGTGGCCGAGGCTGCCTTGCCGGGCATGGCCTATATGGAAGCGCCTATTATTATTGAACTTTCGGGCCCTGATTCAGATACTCTGGTCAGGCTGGCCGGCCAAATGAAAGAAATTACGGAAAAGACACCGGGCACCCTGGAAGTAAAAAGCTCCTGGGAAGAAAATGGACAGCCGGAAATTCAGGTCAAGGTGAACAGGGAAAAGGCTGCCCTCTACGGACTTTCGGCCGGAGAAATAGCCCAGGCTCTCAGAGCGGCTATGGCCGGCGAGGTGGCTACCCAGTACAGGGAAAAGGGTAAAGAATATGATATTACGGTACAGTTAACTGACATTGACAGAAATAACGTGGAAGAACTGGGTAATACAACTGTTACCAATTACCGGGGTGAGACGGTTCTGTTAAAACAGGTGGCAGACCTGTCCTACGGAGAAGGCCCCACGCAGATCCGGCATAAAAACCGGCAGCGGATGATTGCTATAACCTGTAATTATAAAGGCGCTTCCCTGGCCGAAATCCGAAAATCTCTCGATGCCGGTTTTGCCAAACTGGATTTGCCGCCGGGTTTCAAAATTGAGTATGACGGTGATATCAAGCAGATGGATGATTCCAATGCTGATTTGATTCAGGCACTGGTCCTGTCCCTGATCCTGGTTTACATGATCCTGACAATTTTGTATGAATCATTTCTTACGCCCTTTATCCGTATGCTGTCATTGCCCTGTGGTATTATCGGGGCTATGATAGCTCTGGCCATAACCGGAACCAACCTGGATATGATGTCTCTCATCGGTATTATTATGCTGGACGGTTTAGCCGCCAAAAACGGTACTCTGCTTATTGACTATACCAATACCCTGATGGAAAGGGGCCTTTCCCTGCGGGATGCCCTGCTGGAGGCGGGAACAACCAGATTGCGTCCTATATTTATGACATCGGTAACCATGATCTTCGGTATGCTACCAACAGCCCTGGCTTTTGCCGAAGGTTCGGAAATCAGGAAAGGCATGGGTATTGTTTTGGTAGGCGGCTTGATTACCTCCACCATATTGACGCCTATCCTGATACCTGTTGCCTATACCTTAATAGACGACTTTAAAAACCGGTTCTTTAAAGGCCGCAGGAAAAAGGAACCTGTTTCTGCCGGGGCATAACCCCGTTTAACGCCCGCATTGACAAACGCCCTTAACGCGGTAACAGATGGGCAATGCCTTGGCTCGCCTGTTTGTATCTCTACCGGTCCTTGACGTTAATTCTTTTTTGGAATAAAATTAGATATTATGCTTGGCTTTGAAAGGAGAACATACAATGAACTACATAAGTACAAGGGGCAACTTTGAAGCTGTTAGCTCCGCCCGGGCAATCAAACTGGGCATGGTTCCGACGGGCGGCCTTTTTGTTCCCGAATTCCTTCCTGTACTATCCATGAATGACCTGGCGAACATGGTTAACTGTTCTTATCAGGAAGTGGCGGAAAAGGTTTTGGGACTTTACCTCACTGATTATTCTGCAGAGGAAATCCGGGAGTGTATAGACAGGGCTTACAACGGTCAAAATTTTGATACCCCCGAAATAGCGCCTTTGTTTCAGTTAAATAACCATACCTATTTTCTGGAGCTCTGGCATGGCCCAACAGCGGCTTTTAAGGATATGGCCCTGCAAATAATGCCTCCCTTATTATCCAAGGCTGTGAAAAAAGTACAGTCAGACAAGGGAATAGTTATTTTGGTGGCCACATCGGGTGATACGGGCAAAGCGGCCCTGGAAGGTTATAAAAACGTTCCAGGCATCAGAATCATTGTTTTCTACCCCTACGGGGGGGTCAGCAAGGTGCAGGAACTGCAGATGACAACCACCGATGGGAATAACACATACGTTGTGGCTGTAAAGGGTAATTTCGATGATTGTCAGAATGCCGTGAAAGAAATTTTTGGCGACCCGGATTACAACCGTTTTCTGAATGAACACGGCATTGAGTTATCTTCAGCCAACTCCATCAACTGGGGGCGTCTGGTACCGCAAATTATTTACTATATATGGAGCTACCTGTCTCTGGTCAGACAAGGTCAGATAAATATGGGCGATAAAATCAATATAGTTGTTCCCACGGGTAACTTCGGCAATATCCTGGCCGGTTATTATGCTTACCGCATGGGTCTGCCTGTCAACAAGTTCATATGTGCTTCCAATGAAAACAAGGTTTTGACTGACTTTTTCCGTACAGGTGCATATGACCGTAACCGGGAGTTTATAAAGACGAACAGTCCTTCTATGGATATTTTAATTTCCAGCAATCTGGAGAGGTTCCTTTTCGAAGTTAACGGGCATAACAGCGAATTAATAAACAAATGGTTCAGAGAGCTGAATGCAACGGGTGTTTTTAACATTGATGCGGAAACCAGGGCCAGAATTGATGCCATACTGGCAGCCGGCTTTGCTACCGAAGAAGAAACTCTGGCCACAATAAGAGAAGTGTTTGAGAAAAAACACTATACCGTTGACACCCATACGGCCGTTGCCCTGAAAGTATACTGGGACTATGTTAAATCTACCAAAGACCATACGCCGACGGTAATTGCTTCCACCGCCAATCCGTTTAAATTTAATGCTGCGGTGCTGGAAGCTATCAAAGGGCCGGAAGCTATCGCCGGCAAGGATGAAATGGCAATCCTGCAAGAGTTGCGGGAAGTTTCCGGCATGGAAATCCACCCCGGCCTGCGCGACTTGGACAAAAAACCTGTCCGGCATAACAGAGTGGCGGCTAAGGAAGAACTGGTTCAGGAAATAAACAACATCCTGGGCGTATAAAAGTAAAAAGCATTTATTCTTATTATTTTTCGACCCGTTGTTGAAACGATTTCTTCAACATATAGCCGGTGAAAAGACCAAAAATGGTCAGGTCAAGAAGAGCCAAGATATTTGTCCAGGGTTCGCTTTGAATGTTTTCACTGATATTCAACATGGGCATAAACAAACCCATGGTGCCAAAACCTATAGCATTAGCGACAATAACTCCTTTTAACCATGCATAATCCGTACCCGTCAGTCTTAAAATTGCAGCGATAAATAAGGTAGTAGCTATGCCGAGGGCCAAAGTGCCTGCCATGCCAATAATCAAACCATATAAAGTTTTTATATTTGCACTTGTTAAGAACACATCGGCAGCGATATTCCAAGGTGGGGTGTTCAGGATGCCGAAGGTCATTTCCAGGTAGGAAAGTAAGATAATAAGCACGGTCCCCCATATACCTATCCAGGTGCCGGCAGCGACGGTATCTCTTTTCATTTAAATCAAACCTCCATTAGGGCTTCAATACAAAGTAATTGATACGTCTTTTGTCATTAGTATTTGTTTTGATTTCTGCAACTATTCCCGGGATGTACTAAATTTCCACCTGTTTGGTCTTGCATTTAAGCAGTCTTTATGGTAATATAATTGTTGCATCGAAAAAACGCCGAAGTGGCGGAACTGGCAGACGCACACGACTCAAAATCGTGCGGGAAACCGTGAGGGTTCGAATCCCTCCTTCGGCACCAGGCTAATAACCACAAGGGTTAGCAACCTTGTGGATTTTTTATTGTCTGTTGCAGGCTTTTCTATAGATTTTTTTAAGTAACGGTGGCCTCATTTTGTAGATGGCATAATTAAAGGCTTTTGTCATGATTCTATGATGATTGATTTCTTTTTCGGCATAGTACAGGCTTCACTGACATTTCCCAAAGTTGACCAATTTCGGCCCACTTAACCAAAAACGTATATTGTCGAACAATGTCAAATAATAGTGATATTTGTAGATATTTTCTTATTGCAATTCAATTGGAAATCTGCGACAATTATAATACAAATGTTTGTTAAAAAATAGAAGATTGTCCCGATAAAGGCAAACCCGTCGAAAGGCGGGGGCGCAAAGCTGCGGGTCTAAAGCGGAAACGCTATGACAGCCGGGCTGCCGAAGGAAGTGTATATCAGCATGGGAAGAGCGCCTGTCTTCGGCATGGGGGACAGGGGCTTTTTGTATTTTTATTTGTGTTTTTAAAGGAGGATAGGCTTGTGAGAAAGGTATTTGGCAGGAAACTGTGGATGCGGGTGACGGCTGTTGTGTTGGCCGTGGCCATCAATATGGGGGCCCTGGACGGGGTAATCAGGTATACCGTCCAGGAACTGGCCCTGGGAAGTTTTGGCGGTTTTCTGAAGACTGCTGAGGCCAACACTCCGGAGGCAGAAAAGAATAAAAACAGCCTCCCGGAAACGGCCGGGCCAAAAAAACCAAAAAACCCCCGGGCAGAAGAAGCCAAGGAGAAAAATGAAGTTATCGAGAAAAGGACCATAAATGCAAAAACTTATAAAATCGGTCCGAATGAATACAAGACCGAAGTCTACCAGGAAGCTATCCACTACCTGGATGAAAATAATAAGCTGGCGGACATAGATAACACCCTGGTGGAGTCAAAACAGAAAGGCTACGCCTTTGCCAACAGGGCCAACAGCATTAAGGTGTATTTCGCAGGCTCAGCAGGAGAAAACTACCTCGGGCTTATCCAACAAAGGGATTATTCCATCAGATGGGGCCTGATCAAAGGGGAGGACGTCCCGGGGGAAACAGCCGGGAACACCATTACATACAAAGGGTTTAAGGCAAATGCTGACCTGAAGTATACTATCGACGGGTCTACCCTCAAAGAAGATATCATCCTGTACAGCCCTGATGCGGCGCCGGAGTATAGTTTTATACTGGATTTAAAGAACCTGACAGCTAAAGCCCGGGCAGACGGTGCAATTGAGTTTACCGACCGTTCCGGGAATGTCCGTTGGTTTATGCCCAGGCCATTTATGTATGATAAGGGAGGAGAAAAATCCCTGGCCGTGACGGCAGAAGTTGAGAATCATGTTGGGTTTACGGTTTTAACAGTAAAGGCAAATGAAGAGTGGCTCAAGTCAACCGGCCGGCAGTATCCGGTGGTGATCGACCCGACCCTGCAGCCCGGCCCTGTTGAGGGGCGGGATACCTTTATATCATCCCGGTTCCCAAATACCAACTACCGGGCCGCCGATTACCTCTATGTCGGTGATACGAGCGCCTATGGCGACACACGGAGCTTTTTCCATTTCGATAACCTGACCAGTGAGGAAGACATCACCGTAACTTCAGCCACGTTTTCCGTTTTTGCCCAGGAAGGGTCTTTAAGTTCCATCAGGTTGTTCCCCGTAGAAGCTAACTGGAGATGGGATTATTCCACCCTGACCTGGGATTTCTGGCAGAGGAGCGGGGGGACGGGAGCGCTGGTGGATACTTCCAGCGGTCCGGCCACAGGATGGTGGGATTTTGATGTTACCAGCTTAGTCCAGCAGTGGGTAGACGATCCTGCTTCCAATAATGGACTGGCCCTGTCCCCCGGGTCCGGTGAAGGATACAAGGAGTTCATATCCTGTGACCACGGAACAGCAAGCAAGCGGCCCAAACTCGTCTATACCTACATCAAAGGGGATCCGGTGGCAGGTCCGGCCAATTTCAGATTACATATCGACAGAAAAACCGGCCTGATCAAAGCTGACGGCACAGCCGTGGCCGATGCCCGGGTTTACCTTACCACCGATGACGGGCAGTCTTTCGGCACCACCGCTGACAGCAGCGGTAAGTGGGAACAGGATGGCATGTCTTTTGAAAAGGGCAAAACCAGGACCATTTCCATGTACTACGAGTACGATGTGGAAAGGACCGATGAACAAGGCAACACCTATATCGAGACCATCACCAGCGAAACCACCAGCCAGAAGTTCCTCATTGCCATTTACAGCAAAGGGGCCAGGACCAAGAAACTGGCCAAGTTCTACTACAAGGACGGGACCAGGGCCGCCAAGCTGAAGGAAGACAACGGGATCAAAACCGAGCTGGAGATGGTGGTCGGAGACTACGTACTGGTCCTTGACCCTATGCGGGACATGCCCTATACCGCAGGGGATATCATCAAAGACCCTGATGAGGAATACCGGCTCAGGGAAAAAATCAGGCCTTTATACAGTAACGGCGAGGTAGTGGGTGACTCTATCGACGCGGCTACCGGGAACTTCTTTGCCTTTGCGGCGGACCTGTCCTTTGACGCCAAGGGGCTGCCGGTGGAATTCACCCGGGTCTTAAACTCTCAGGAACCCGAAATGTACCGGGGGCCGCTGGGCCAGAACTGGAAGTTGGGCTATGACAAGATGCTCATCATGTATGAGGACGGTTCCATCGAAGCCACCGGAGGTGACGGGGGCGGATATTTCTTCCGTCCATCAGGCAGCGGCTATGTCAGTGATGCAGACGTGACCGAAAGACTGGTGAAAAACGGCGACGGCACTTATTCTGTGATTACCAAATACAACACGGTCTATCATTTTGATACCGACGGCATGCTGGACAGTATCACCGACAGGAACGGCAACACCATCACCCTCTCTTATGACCCCGAGGGGCTCCTAAGCGAGGTCAGCGATGCCGCGGGCCGGAGCTGCAAACTATACTATGACGAACTGGGCCGGATAACTTTGCTGGAAGACCCGGCAGGCCGCCAGGTGGAATATGTCTATGACAGCTGGGGCCGGTTGAGCGAGGTTATTGACCCCAACGGCGGGGTAACAAGCTACGATTATGACCCGAATGATGCTCACAGGGTAACCGGAGTGACCGACCCCATGGGCTATAGGGCTGTCACCAACGAATATGACAGCCAAGGCCGGGTGACGACCCAGTATGATGCCGAGGGATATTATGTAAACCTGTCCTATGGCGGCAGAAGCACGACTTTCAGGGACAAGAACGGTAATGAATTCATCTACACCTTTGACAACGAGTACAGGGTAACGAGTATAGACGGGCCGGATACGGAGAGCCTTATGGCTTTCCGGGAGGAAACGCAAAAAGCCCAGACATTACGGTTCGGGGCCGGCGGGAGAGGGGTAACCCCTGATCCGGAACCGGTGACCACTACGGCAGCGCCGGGCAGCATTGACTCTGAACCGGTCACAACTACTTCCACAGACCTGCCGCTGGTGCAGTACCGTTATGACGAGAGGGGATACCGCTATCAGGCCATTGACGCCATGGGGTACGCAACATACTACCAGCACGATGCCCGCGGAAACCTGCTGGCGGTATTGAACAGTGAAAACAAAGGCACCATATACCGCTATACCGACCCGGATAACAGGGATTACCCCACCGAAGTAATCGATGCCATGGGCAATACCACCCGCATGACATATGACGACAATGGGAATGTCCTGACCGTGACCGACCCGGAGGGGAATACCACTTCATACGAATACTACGATTCCGGCCTGGTAAAAAGCGTCAGGGACCCGGCGGGAAAAGAGGTGGCCTATACCTATAATCCCAACGGCAACGTGGAAACCGTAAAGGATGGCCGTGGTTTCATCACCCGTTACCACTATGATGAAATCAGCAGGCTTAAAGAAGTTGTCGATCCCAAAGGCAACAGGACCACCTATGAATACGATAACAACGGCAACCTGCTGCGGGAATTAAACCCCGCCGGTGAAATTGTCAACAGCTACGACTACAACAACAGGCTCCTGGGCACCAGGGACGCGGAAGGCAATGTGACCACCTACCGCTATGACAAGAGGGGCTATGTGCTGGAAGAAACCGACCCCCTGCTTAAGTCTACCCTTTCCCACTACGACGGTAACGGTAACCTTCTCTGGACCAAGGATGCCAACCTGAACAAAACCACATATACCTATGATGCCCTGGGCAGGCTGAAGAAGGTGATAGAGCCCACGGGTGATGCCGTGGAGTATTTCTACGACCCGAACGGCAACAGGACAGCAGTGAAGGACGCTAAAGGCCAGGTAACCAGGTATAACTATGATAAGTTCAACCGCCTGGAGAAGGTCATTGACCCGCTGCAGCAGTGGGCGGAGTACACCTATGACGACCTGGGCAATACCCTGTTCTACAGGGATTTTGACGGTTCGGTAACAGGGTATAAATATGATGCGCTGTCCCGGGTCATTGAAGTTACCGACAATATGGGCCATACCACCAGGTATACCTATGACCGGTCCGGCAACCAGGAGACGGTGACCAATGCCTTAAACCAGACTTATACCTACCGGTATGATGAAAACAACAACCTGAAACAGGTTATTGACCCGGCGGGCAACGTGACGGAATTTGAGTATGATGAAAACAACAACCGCATAGCCATGAAGGACGCCCTGGGCAATGTCACCAGGTACGAGTATGATAACATGAACCGTCTGGTCCGCGTAATTGATGCGCTGAACCGGGGCAATGAATTCGGCCTGGACAAAAACGGCAACAGGGTCCGGGTCACCGACGGCAACGGGCATACCACCCATTTCAAATATGACGGGGCCAACAGGCTGCGGTTTGTCATTGACCCTAAAGGCAATACGACAGAGTACCGGTATGATGATGTGGGGAACCTGCGGTTCTGTATCGATGCCAACGGGCATACGACCGAGTACAGGTACAACAGCAGAAACCTGCTTACCCACAGCATCAACCCCCTGGGCCAGACCACCGTATTTGAGTATGACGAAAACGGCAATATAGTTGCCAAGACCGACCCCAACGGAAACCGGATCGAGTATGCATATGACGAGTTAGACCGCCTGCTGGGAGTCTACTACCCCGACGGCAGTTACGTGGAATACGGCTACAACGACCAGGGCAAGCGCGAGTGGATGGAAGACATGTACGGCACCGTCTGGTATGATTATGATGCCCTGGGCCGCCTGACTGCAGTCACCAACCAGGACGACATGACCGTGGAATATGAGTACAATGCGTTGGGGCAGAAGACTCTGGTGAAATACCCCGATGGGAAGAAAGTAAAGTATGGCTACGATAATTTAAACCGGCTCATCACGGTAACGGATCGCTTAAATAAGGTTACTTCCTACGAATATGACCAGGTGGGACGCCGCACCAAGACCATTCTCCCTAATGGAGTTGTAACGTCCTACGGCTACAACACTGCCAACCAACTGACATCTATGGCCAGTATTAATGCTGACCAGAAACTTCTGGCGAAATATGAATACACCTACGATCTGGCGGGCAACCGGACCAGGCTGATCCAGACGGTGGAAGGGTCGGTATACACCACTGAGTATTTCTATGACCCGCTGAACCAGCTGGAGAAGGTTATTAACCCTGATGGCAGCAGGGTGGCATACGAATATGACCCGGTGGGCAACCGGATTAAGATGACCAAAGTAGAAGGAGATTCCATCAACACCACGAAATATTACTACAATGCGGCCAATGAGCTGACCAAATTCAATGTCAATGACGGGCCTTTCACCGAGTTCCGTTATGACAACAACGGCAACCGTATAGCCAAGATAGAGCCGGGCAACAAAGTTACCTCCTACACCTGGGATTACGAGAACCGCCTGACTGAAGTCAGGTTTCACCAGGGCAAATGGGTAGGCTTCGAGTATGACGGGGACGGTAACCGCATCACCAAGCTGTCGGCCATGACCATGCCCACATACAAGCATGACAACGGCAAGGGCAATAACCCCGGCTTCACACCGCCCGGCAAAGAGAAGGCCAAGAAGCAGCAGTCTGACCTGATATATATGCTGCTAGCCAATGGCGGTAACGGCAAAGGTAATAGTGGCGGTAATTCAGGTGGCAACGGTGGAGGAAATTCCGGCGGCAGCGGGAAGGGAAATTCCGGCAATGCGCCTGGCCAAAACAAAAACAAGTCCGGGGACGGCAAGAGTGACAAAACCCAGAACAAGAACCTAAGCAAAGAAGCCAGGGAAAAGAAAAAAGAAGCCGCTAAGTCCAAAGGCAAAGGCTACCGTAAAAAAGGCAAATACACCAACAAAGGCAAACACCTGGGCTGGTACAAGAACGGCAAGATCCCGGTTGGACCTAATGGTGAAAAAGTAGAAATTGCCTACTACCTCAACGATGTCTCCGACCCGCTCACCCAGGTACTGATGACCTACGGTGAAGACGGGAGGTTTGATGCTGCCTACACATACGGCTTGGAGCGTATTGAGGTAGAAGCCGTAGATGAAACACGCCCCGAATCACAAGACCCGCTGTATTACCTGTATGACGGCCTGGGCAGTGTGGCTTACATGGTGAAACCGGACGGCAACATACGCGACCACTACCGTTATGATGAGTTCGGCAACCCTGCGCCGGGCAGCAAGCTATCCGAAGATGGGCGAAACGTCCTGCATAACACCTTTGGCTATACAGGTGAGATGTGGGATGAGGAGACAAACCTGTTGTACCTGCGGGCCCGGTGTTATGAGCCGGAGACGGGGAGGTTCTTGAGCAGGGATACGTATGAGGGGGACCTGGAGAATCCGCTGAGTAAAAACCTTTATGCGTATGTGGAGAATAATCCTATTAGGTTTATTGATCCGAGCGGTAATAGTTTAGTAGACATTATTCTTCAGCAATTAGCAAAGGTAAAAAACACTGTAAAACAAAATGTAAGACATTACATATGGCAAAGCGGAATAAAATACTGGTTAAAACCTAAAGGATATACAGTTGCAGCGGATTTTTTGAATTATTCTTTGCAGGATAATCCTAGGACAAGGTATTTTTGGGGAGGTTCGGAGGTTGTTGAAAAGATAAAGAAATCTAAAATTTATAAAACAACAATTAATAGCATCATTAAAAATTATAAAACAGGTAAATATAGCGTTTATTATGACAAGGGTATTGAGTTCCGAAAAAACGAATCAAGTGAAACGGACTTATTTTATGCAATACATATTTCGCGAATGGTGGTTAAGGGTAAAGTATATACAGGGAAGTGGAGATTAAAGGTATGGTTAGGAGATAAATACGATTTTACTGAATGGTTAACCATTAAAAATAGAGAAATTAATATTGGAACTTTAGCAAATGACGGGGCGCACATTAGTCAGTTATTAAAAATTATAGTACCGTATCGTTTTTATATTAATTTTGAAGATACGGTCCAGTGGGTTAGATAGGTAAGGAGGTTATAATTTATAATGAACAGATATTTAATTAAGTTTTTATTAGGATTTTTATTACTTGGAACGATAATGGGTTGTCAATCATATAAATATCCAGCTGGAAGAGATACTGAGAGATTGTTTGGGGATGGAAAATACCAAATATTAAAAGTAACAGATGATGTTTTTTCTTTAAATAATGTTGAAACAGCGGAGCCTATAGAATCCCACGTTTATAAATATAAAGAAATAAATCAATTTATCTATGTTATTGGAAGAGATAATGGATATACTGTGTTAAACTACGAAACTGGGCAAATTAAGAAAAGTAAGGAATTAAAAAACTTTAACCAAAGTGAAAGAGAAAAATTTAGTAAGATGCAAGATAATTGATCTAAGTAATATAGTCAACCAATCCCCGAATAATAAGAATGGGTTCTGCGGTAACGTGGTGTAATGTCGCTTCCTGAGCTATTTGTCAGTGGCATTCCAGCCGTCAATGGCAGTTAGAAGTGGGCATTTCCCGAAATGCATGACATTTTAGAAATGTTTAGTTCCAACTGCCATTGACAGTAGAAAGGGTGAAAAACAGCTCTCTTTGTCAGAGGGCTGAGACAAGTCACTGGCGTTCGGCAATAACCCTGGCAACAGTAGTGGCGTCAATAGTGTGCTGCTGGCGGGTGACGGCGTCCACTAGGCAGTCGGTACATATAGCATTAATCAGGCGCGGGATGCCGTTAGAATGGACATAGAGGGCCTTAACCGCATCATCGGAGAAAAACATATGGGTGCCGCCGGCTTTTTGCAGGGCATGGAAAATATACTTTTTAGTTTCCTCTTCGGACAGGCCATTTAAGTGAAACCGGACATTAATGCGCTGGTCAATGGCCCTAAGCGCCCTGAGTTTGAGGCGGTCCCGGAGTTCAGGCTGGCCTGTAAGGATTAAGGCAAGGGGAGAACGGGAATCCACATCAAAATTAATGACAAAGCGGAACTCATTAATCATGGCAGTAGAGAGCTCCTGGCCTTCATCGACAACAATGACCGGCAGGACATGGTGCTTATCATAAAAGTCCCGGATGGTTTCCACAAACCGGCGTTTGGCCGTGGCCTGGAGGAAGCCGGGTTCCGTATCCAACTGGTAGAGCACCTCCTGGTAAAATATGCGGGGACTGAGGCGGGATTCGGAGAGGTAAACAAACCTGTACTTGGAAGGGTCCAAGCTCTTACAGAGCGCCCGGATAGCCGTAGATTTACCGGCCCCGATCTCGCCGGTAACCAGGGACAAATAGCGGTTTTCGATAGCGTAACGCAGCCGGGCGGTTAACTCCTGATGCTGCTCCGAAGGAAAAATGAAATCAGTGGCAATCTCTTTGGTAAAAGGGACGTGAGAAAAACCAAAAAACTCTTTAATCATGAACATCCTCCTCCTTAATCAGCTTGGCAAAAGACAAGGAATTACGCAGGCTTTCAGCCTGTTCTTTGGCCAGGGCCGCTTTGGTGGCTTCAAGAAAATTGAGGCCGGTAGACTCTCTTGGCTGTTCCTCCAACTCAGGCAAGGCCTTATGGCGGTGGCGGGTCATATTGAGGGGCAGAGCATCAGGGTATTGCTCACCCTCAAACCATACCTCCAACCGGGTTAAGTCCTGAGGGTCAAATCGTAGAGTTACCTTCTTTTTGACCAGGCGCAGGTCCACTTCGTAGAGATTACCCTGTAGGCTGACACAACCGGCCCCGTCAACCTTGCGGGTTTCCTCCCAAAGGAAGTATTTATCCAGCAGCACGGGGTCTAAATAGCGCAGTTCTTTATCACATTGGGCGAAGCGAACACGAGGTTTTTCCTTGGTTGTACCGTGAACCCTGGTCTGATAAGCCTTCTCGAGCCAGGCCCAGAAAAACTGGTTGAGGTCCTCCAGAGTTGTCAGCTTTCCCTGTTCGATAAGGAGATAAGCCTCAGGTTTAAAACTACGGTCCACGAAGTGGAAAAACCGTTCCACCTTGCCCTTACCCTGAGGTCGGTAGGGTTTAGCATGCACCAGGTGAGTTTTCAACCGGGCACAGATTCCCTGCAGATGCCGGGAAGCGTAGATAGCGCCGTTGTCCACATAAAGCTTTTCAGGAATACCGTGTTTTAGGATAGCCTTCTTAAAAACCTGTTCCAGGCTTAAAACATTTTCCTCAAAGAAGAACTCCCCGTGGGTTACGAGTCTTGAATAATCGTCCAGGAAGACAATCAGATAAGCCAGGCGGCGTTTATGGGGCTGTTTGGGATGGGGCAAATAGAGAGTATGGTGGGTATCAGCCTGCCATACCTGGTTACGGTAAGCCATCTCATAGCGGCGGCAGGCTTCTTTATTGCCTTCCATAAGTTTTTGCACCGGTTCAGTTGCATAGAGATGACTGCTTAAAGTGCTGGGTTTAAGAAAACCCTCCGGACAGGAACCGGTAAGCTCCAGGATCCGGATAATCTGCCGCACACTTCTGTCCGGCGCCTCCAGCTTGAGAGCTACCGCATTGTCCAACAAGTCAGGAGGTATGACCCGGCAACGGGCAGCGTCTTTTCGCCCTTTAGGAATTAGCCCTGCCAGGCCCTCCTTTTCATAAGCCGCCACATAACGTTCTAAGGTCCGGACACTGAACCTTTTGCATTCCCCCTTGGGGGTAAGGTGGGTTTGACAGGCCAGCTCCGTTAAGATTCTTTGGCGTTCTCCCTTGTTTAACTTCCGGGTTACCAGTGGGGCAATCAGGCTGAAGCGGAAATTGGCCAGCATATCTCGTTCCTCTTGGTTCATGCAATGCACTCCTTTCCTTGATAAAATCCACCATAATTTTCCCACAGGCAACCCGAACCGGGGAGATAGCAAATTCTGTGGACGGTTTTGGGGAGATCCGGCCAACTCGCCGGGTAACAGGGCAAAAGCCACCAAAATTTCATCAAAAAGACATAAAAAAAATCCCCGCAAAGGATGAGTTATACCAGCAAGTTACCCGGAAGGAGTAAATTAAGCATGTCAAAAACACCGTAAGAATGCAAAGGTTCTTCCGGTAAAAGAGACTGAACTATGAGATTTAAAACCTGCCCGGCATTTAAAACAAAGGCTATATCCGGTAAACCTTTGGGAATAGATAAACCGGGACGTAATTCCAATAGCCGTGTGGTAAGGTGTTTACTGACTTCCGGGGCAATCTTTTTAAACCTCTTTAGCCAGCGTCTGAAGGTACAGGTACTGACAGAATGCATCCCATGAGCAGACGAATAGGACGGGGTCTGTCTGATAGATATCCCATCAACCACATGACGTTGAAAAAGGGCGAAACGATAGGAATTCAGGAACCGGGCGTAGGGTTTAATGAAAGAAGGGATAAATGAAAAAGTCACTCTACAGTTTGGACAGCGCCGCCGGAAGATTGGGATAATAAAGCACTCGTCTTGACTATATACGGTTCGTAAATATTTACCGTGGCGATGGGTTTTACCTTTGCAGAGGGGGCAGAAATACGGGGTTGTCCGATACCAATCTAAAATTATAGATAAATAGGCAGTGACGCCGCCGGAAAAGGGTAGTATAATAGTCATTGATATCCCCTCAATTGGGGGTGTTGGGGGACCTTTGCGGGAGTGGCGTCGGCAAACAACACAGCCCGTAAAGGTCTTATCTATTTTTCAGGCATAAAAACAGCCCTATCGACCGATAGGACTAATATATCGGACAAACGATTTTGTGTCAAATAATTTTAAAAAAAAGCTCTTTTTACTGACATAGAAATTTGGAAGCGACAACTTCTGACCCTCCTTCTATTTTGGATTGGACACCATATCAAGTTTCAGAGAGCACCCATAGGTGGATAGCAATTAGAGCTGTAGAAAAACTCAAAAAAGATGGGCTAACAAAATGGTACAATACTGCGCAAAAATATAGTTATTGGTTGTATAAAGGTGTAGACGACGCTGATAAGGGGCAAGGTGCATACACTGGACACTTTTATAGTCCAAAAACTAAAAAGAATTACGTTGGTGGTACGGATACAGCTCTAAAAAGGATGAAAAACTTTTTTGAAAAGGCTGTGGGTCTCTTTAATAAGAATAAACATTATGCTTTCTATAATTTAGGGTTTTCGTTACATTATTTACAAGATTTGGGCAATCCCGCGCATGCATCCAATAACATAGCTCCGATTACTGCACATTCAGAGTTTGAAGAGGATGCAGATTGGTATAAGAATAATTTTGAAAAAGAATTATCAATAGCTAAAACTAAAATATATTATGGATTAAAAAATTTAGAGGACTTTGGCCACAGCGTAGCCGTGCAATCAAGCCGATATGCTTATGTGCTAGATGATAGAACAGATGTAGCGCAACATAGCTTAAATCCGGAATGGTGGCATAAAGTGATTAGAATTACATTAAAACAATCACAAGTAGACAGTGCTAAACTTCTAGCCTATTTCTTTGCAAAGCAGAAAATAGCTCCAAAATAAAAACTAAATAAAAATATTGGAGGAAAGGCAATGGTTACGTTTTGGATATTTTATTTCTTAACTAAAGGGATTATTATGAGCCTTCCAGCGATCTATAAACTTCAAAAACCAAAGCTATCCTTCAAAGAAAATACCTTGTTACTCATGTGTATTTTATTTCTAACATTTATTTTTGGGAGAGATCCGATTGAAGGTATTTATCAAGTAGAGGTAATTGGATACAACTTATTGGCTGCCGTCTTTGCTATGGTATTAGTTTATAGTTTTTCAAGAGTTTCCTCTTTTAAAATAGTAGTTTTAATAGCTACTTTGCTCTCTCTAATTTTATTATCTTCGGGCATATACTGTTTTAAAAAAGGTTATGACTGGGTTGCATATGGACTTCTATTATTTTCCTCTATTCCACTAGTCAATGTAACTGTGTTTATTGTTCAGAAAGCTGGTTTCGTTAGACTAATTATTAATTGGTTGCAGGAGAAAAAGTAGGAAAAGCTATGATAAAGAGGAAAAGTAAGGGGAAGAAGTAAATGTTATTTGTAGTAAGGTTATGGGTCCTCGCATTATTAAAGAAAAAAGTACAAAATCTAGTAAATAGGGAGGCAGAAAGTAACGCCTCCCCATTAATTGTTCACCTGATAAAGAGGTTACAGGCGGCTCTGATGTACATGTTAATGTCCAAAGGCGGTAATGGCGCTGGGAATAACGGTGGTATAGTAGAGGCATAGCAGCGGGCCAACTTGCTGTACCTGCGGGCGAGGTATTATGAGCCGGAGACGGGGAGGTTCTTGAGTAGGGATAGTTATTGGGGTAGCTTGGGAAGTCCGTTAAGTAAAAACCTTTATGCGTATGTGCAGAATATGCCAGTTATTTCTTAATGTGTATGATTCACCTGCTATGGAGAAGACAATTGGAAGAACTCCGTGATAACCGTCAATTAGTTCTCTCTTTTGTACTTGAATGGTACTTTCTGACATTAGGCACACCTCCTGATTTAATACAAATATTTACATAAGTATGTTATTCCGTTATTCATTTTGCAGTTAATACTTCTATTCTGGCCGGACAAGCACATCGCCTAATGCCATCGCCAGTCCTCACAATAATACCGCGTAGCCATTCGTGGCGATAAACTGGACTTTCAGGAGCTGAACAACAAAGAACGGCATACAATAAGGTATAGCCAGATAAACTAAAACAGACTGGTTCAATCAAAGTATATGTTCAATTTTAGTGTCAATTAAAGAAAAAAGGAGCAATGCAATTGATTGAAAAGTTAAACGGAGTCAGTGAGGAATCGTTAAAGGGTAAACCGCCGAGAGCTTCCGAAGTTCAGACCACAGAGCTGGTCCTCCCCAACGATACTAATTTGTTGGGCAACCTGCTGGGCGGCCGATTGATGCACTGGATGGACCTGGCCGGGGCTATGGCCGCTTCCAGACACGCTAACAGCATTGTGGCTACAGTGGCTGTCGACAGCCTTGATTTCAGGCATCCCGTCCGGCAGGGTGAAATGGTGGTCCTAAAGGCGAAATTGACCTGGGTTGGGAATACTTCCATGGAAGTTATCGTTCGCGCGTATGCCGAGAATACGATTTCCGGGAATGTGATTCTGACCAACGAAGCTTATTTTACCTTTGTCGCTCTCGATGAGAACGGCCGACCGAAAAAGGTGCCGCCGTTGGTACCGGAAACGGAAGAGGAGATGAAGGCCTGCAGAGAGGCGGAAGAGAGAAGAAAGAAAAGACTGCAAAGAAGGTTCCCGCATGTTTGAAGATGGCGAAGGGTGCTGCACTGCAAAAATGTGCCGCTGGGGAGGTAAAACAATAAGTTGCGACTTGGTGAAGGGCGGGTAGACAGTGTTTACGATAGTGAGGGCTTGAAATCGCTGTTTCCGGCACGGACGCCGGAAACCCGGCCACGAGCCATGGACGGCGATTTGGCCGGGTTCAGCGATTTCAACTGAACGGAGTTTTACACTGTCTCCGCCCGTAACCTCGGAGCAACAATTGTTTCACCTCCCCAGCAGTTATAGCCTTCTTGGCCAGGTTTTGCAGCATAAAGCTCCGTGGTAACGGAGAGCCCACCCACCCCTCCTATAGACCGGCCTGAAAATATTGGAGCGGAGGAATCATTTAAGCTCCCCTCAATCGTGCTAATTTGACTTTGTCTAAAATCTGAAGGGGTGTTCTCTTTGAGAACACCCCCTGACGTATCTCCGAATTACTTGCGGACAACGTTGGCAGCCTGCGGCCCACGATTACCCTGAACGATATCGAAGAAAACCTTTTCGCCTTCTTCAAGAGTTTTAAATCCCTCGTTCTGAATAGCTGAAAAATGAACAAACACGTCGCTGCCGTTGCTAGTTTCGATAAAACCAAAGCCTTTCTCGGCGTTAAACCATTTTACTGTACCTTCCATCACGTAACCTCCTTTTCAACAAGACTGATCAAAAAGTCAAAACCCAAAATCCTTTTGTCCAATCCTGCAGAAACAAGAGGCCAAAAACGGTTTGTGTTTCAAACTCTTTAACACGTGTATTAACAATAACATATTTCCGGAACAAAAGCAAGCAATTCAATGAAAAAAGTTTAGGTATGGGGTTCATATTATTCTTGCCAGAAGCATTTTTCTTGACCAAAGTCGGAGTAACTACAGTTATATACAATTGGACAAACTGCCCGGAGGCGTTACACTGTTATCCTTCTTTGCCCACTTCACCAGCATATAGGCCAGTGGCGTTCCGCCCAGGGCTTCGCAGGCCACTTTGAAAAGATATTGAGTAACTATCATGGTGACCAGCACTTTATTGGGCACAGTGCCATAGAAACCAATGGTAAAGAAGAACAAAGTGTCTAAAACCTGCCCTATGACACTTGAGCCTATAGTGCGAATAAACAAAAAGCGTTCGCCGGTAAATTTCTTGATAAACTCCAGGGACCAGGAGTTAGTCAGTTCGCCGAAAATATAACCTGCGAAACTTGCCAGGGTAATCCTGGGCACCGCGTTAAAGATAAATTTATAATGTTCCTGGCCCTGCCAGAAATCGGGGTAGGGCATGTAAACTCCTATATTGGTCCAGACGACCAGCAGGAAGTTGGCAAAAAAGCCCAGCCAGATTACTTTTTTAGCCGTCTTATAACCCCAGACTTCTGTCAAAACGTCACCCGTCATAAAACAGAGGGGATAGGCTATGACGGCAGCCGGAAGGACCATACCCCAGAAGGTCACCAGTTTGGTGGCCATCAAGTTGGAAATAATCAGCAGGATAATATACAGGGAAGTAATGACGGTGAATTTGTTAAAGGGACTGCCGGTGTCCATGTTTATCCGATTGCTCATTTCTTTTTGCTTACCTCCTAAAAGGTTATAACAATTCTTCATAAGAAATTGGGTCTTTTAAGCCGGCTTCTTTGAAACCTTTCAACCTCAACAGGCAACTGTCGCATCTTCCACATGCCTTTTCCCCGCCGCGGTAGCAACTGGTGGTCAATTCCAACGGCGCTTTATTAGCTACTCCCAGTTTCACAATCTCAGCTTTGGTCAGGTTTAGTAATGGGGCCTCAATTTTAATTTCTCTTTTGTCCTGGGTTGCTGCTTTGGTTGAATAATCGGCTAACTGCTGGAACCTTTCAATGAATTCGGACCGGCAGTCAGGATAACCTGAATAATCTACAGCGTTAACACCAATAAAGATTTTTTCCGCACCGATTACTTCCGCATATCCCAGGGCGTAACTTAAGAAAATCAGGTTACGGGCCGGTACATAGGTCACCGGTATTTCGGACCTGTTTTCGTCTCCCTCGGGTACATCTATGTTGGCGGTAAGTGCACTGCCGCCGATGGAGTCCATATTGGTGGTAATAATGAGGTGCTTTTTTACTTGATAATACTCAGCAACTTTTTTTGCACATTCAATTTCCCTGGAATGCCTTTGGCCATATAGAAAACTGATCGGGTAGAGCCCGTAACCTTGTTTTTGAGCCACGCTCATGCAAACTGTTGAGTCCAGTCCTCCAGAGAGCAAAACTACCGCTTTTTCCATAAATCCTCCTCTAAAATTATATACAGATATTATTATAAAAGCGAAAAACAATTTTCTAATACCTTCAGCCATAATAAAGTATTTACGACGCAAATCCTTAAAATCCTTTAAGAATTGTGGGTGTGGAAAATAAAACAAGGTAAAGCCGGCATCGCAAGTAATTATCTTACTCTTCTTCCTCCGCTACTACTTCGTAAGGTCTCATCATTTCATTATCTTCATGTTCTAAAATGTGGCAGTGCCATGGGAAGATGCCGGTAAAAGAAGCAAATCGTATAATAATCCTGGTAACTTCTCCCGGGTTAGCCCGAACTGTATCTTTCCAGCCCCTTTCCGTTGGATCAGGGGGTTCAGCCGGCCCGGTAAATACAATCTCGCCGGTCTCTTGAAACCTTTTTACATCAAAGGGTTGGCGGTCAAGAATCAGGAAACGGACCAGGTGCAGGTGGATGGGGTGGGTATCCGGGGTCGTGTTGATCAACCGCCATATTTCAATATTTCCCAATTCCGGCTCATCGGTAATAGGGTCAGACCAACGCAAGCCTTCGAGCAGTAGGAGCAGCCGGCCAAATTCATCGGCACTCTCTACCAGCGTTTGATCCCTTACCACACCAGCCATTTCTTCCTTTAACCTGGGTAGCGAACATAAGCGCGAGGGTACAATGCTGGTATCCGGCTCCGATAAGGGCAGATTAACCCTGAACTGCATTAGCTGACCTACTGGGTCGGTGTTGGGATCAACAGGGTCTCCATTTGGGAAAGGTGATGGCGCATCATTGGTAAGAATGATATTTTGGCCTGTAAAGGCAGTAAAATCAAGAACAACATCTGCTCTTTCTCCCGGACCGAGGGTGATTTCATTGGTAATTACAGGCTTTTTGAGGAAGCCCTGATCAGTACCTATCTGGATAAAGGGCTGTCCGGAAGTGAGCTTCATCCTGTAAAAACGGGAATTGGAACCGTTCAGTAGGCGGAAACGGTACTTCCTCGGTTCAACCTCCAGAAAAGGCCAGACTTTACCATTAACAAGAATGGTGTCTCCAAAAAATTCAGGGACTATTGACGGGTCCGGGAAACCGGGCGGGAACCCTTCGGGCGGCGGGTCCGGCTGCCTTGGATAAAAGAGGGACCCATCAGGGTTAAAGGACCTGTCCTGAATTACAAGGGGAATTTCAAAATTGCCTTTTGGGAGGTTCAACTGATCCTCACAGTCGTCACGGATTAGGTAAAATCCAGCCAGCCCTGCGTATACATTAAGACGGGTTATACCCAGGGCGTGGTCATGGTACCATAAAGTAGTTGCCGGCTGGGCGTTGGGGTAGTCATAAATCTTTTGAGTGAAAAAAGGTCCAGTTTGTTTAAAGCCGTTTGTGAACCAGGCTTCCGGGTATCCATCGCTTTCATCAGGGACATTTCCTCCGTGGAGGTGTACCACAGTGCGTACAAGGGGGTTAGAAGGCTGTGCTCCGTGGACCGTACTGTCCACCGGAAGGAGATGCCTGTTCACTGGCAGGTTATTTTCCCATTTTACTTTAATAGGTACGTTCTTTCTGACCTCAAAAGTAGGGCCCGGATAAGTTCCTTCATAACCCCAGACCGTTGTCTCAGGTAAGTCCCTGTGCAGTTTCTGTTTAAACTCTCTCATTGCAACCCTATAGAAATCGACGCCATTTAATTTACCTACCGGTTTCAGTATCCCTGGAATTGGCAGAGGGTCAACAAATTTTTCGAGGGACATGTGTTCACCTTCTCTTTTAAAAATTTTTTGTATTATTAATATTCTATTTATATTCAATGTAGTGATATATTGTTCAAAAGCAAATTACTATTTTTTGGTAAAGTCAAAATTATGCTGCAACCTGCTGTTTAATTGACCAAAAATTTAAGGCTCGGGGTAATTACCCAAAGCCTTATCAAATAAAAGAAGATATTTACATTATTCTAACCACTCAACTTGGCCGGTATCCAGGTGGTACTTGGCGCCAAGAATTTTAAGTTTCCCTTGTTCAACCAGTTCTTTGACCACCGGGCTTTTGGCTTCAATTTCAGCTATGACGGCTTTAATGTTTTCATTCTCAGCATTTTTGAAAAGGTCGTCACCGGAAGCGCCAGCAGCTTTAACCTTGTCAACAGAAGGCTTAATTTTAGTGAGAATAGCCCCAATGTTACCTTCCATTTTATCGCCTTTTTCAACAGCTTCCACTGTTGCCTTAACAGCGCCGCAGTTGGAATGGCCCATAACCACCAGGACAGGGGTATGCAGGTGCTCAACGCCATATTCAATACTTCCGATATCTACAGGCTCGACAACATTGCCTGCGGTGCGGATGATAAACACATCGCCCAGTCCCTGGTCAAACAGGATTTCGGGGGAAACACGGGAGTCGGAGCAGGTCAGTATGGTGGCAAAGGGATGCTGGCCTTTTTTGACCAGATCTTCCCGCTTGCTGCTGCTCAGGTCGTCGTTCAGCACCTTGCCTGTAACATACCTTTGATTACCTTCGACCAGCAGTTGTTTAGCCTCTTCGGCGGTTTTTACCTCTCCCCTGGTATAGAGTTCAGGCGCTGCCTTTTCTTTTTCGGTCGTTGGGGCAGCCGTTTGCTGTTGTACGGCGCATCCTGAAACAACGGCCACGGCGACAATGAGAAGTATTGCCAGGATGTACCGCAAGGTTTTACCTCCTTGCATGAACAAACACCTCCATGAATTATTTGATAATTTATAAAATTCTATATTCTTTGTCTGAGGTTAAAATTCCTACCATATAATAGATAAATTTTTCTTTAAATACCGAAGCATGCAAAAATTGCTGCCTCTCTTTTATACCAATATGGTTTGGGGCAGGATTATTTTTGGCACCAATAGAAAGTTGGTTTAAAAATTTTTTGCTGCCCGGAACTTTGACGGTAGGTCAAGCGTCAAAAAAATGAATGTGTTCAGGAGAGGGGAGGGGTAGTGGGTGTGTCTGTCGGACGAAGTCTTGATTGCCCAAAGCAAAGAAGGCGATGTGGAGGCCTTTACCAAACTGGTGGCCAAATATGAAAATAAGGTTTATACCATTGCCTACCGTTTTTTCGGCAATCACGCAGATGCGTCTGATATTGCCCAGGAGGCCTTCATCCGTGTCTATAAATCTCTCCATTCCTTTCGGGGAAACTCGGCTTTTCTGACATGGATGTACAGGGTGGTTACCAATGTATGCAAAGACGAACTGCGTAAGCGTGCGCGGGAAAAAACCGTTTTTATTGAAGAATTGATGGATAATAAGAAGGGATCTGCAATGCGTAAAGAAGGCAGTATCTCAAAGCTTCCGGAAGATGCTGTCATCCGGAAGGAATGGCAGCAGGAGGTTCAGGAAATTTTAAATTCCCTGTCGGTGGAACACAGGACAGTAATTATTATGCGCGATATTCAGGGGTTTTCCTACGAAGAAATTGCATCCATGCTGCAGTGTTCGCCTGGCACGGTGAAATCCAGGCTTAACCGGGCCCGGCATGCCCTGAAGGAAAAATTGCTGGTGAGGCAGGAATTGCTTGACGGCATTTCCTGTTCCAAATAGAAAGGAGGGATTGCTGTGGAATGTAAAGATTTTCGCGATTTACTGTCTGCATATATTGACGATGTTTTGGACCCATCTGACAAAGAGACCGTGGCACAACACCTTGCTCTTTGTGCAGGGTGCCGCCAGGAACTGGCAGACCTCCAAAAAGCAGTGGCTGTTATAAAGTCTTTAGGTGAAATAGCCCCGCCGGAACATTTTCGTGAGCAGTTGAAAGTCAGGTTGCAGGCTGTGCAAAAGGAAATTGGAGATGAAAAACGGGGAATGGGCAGTGCAAAAAGCAGGCTATCATTTATCAGGGATTGGAAAAAGAGCTTAAAAGGGTGGAATTTTTTCCGTGCCCGGTGGATTGTTCCGGCGGCAGTGTTATTACTTGGTATTGGTATCGGTTTGGTGGCAGATAAGGTTATGAACCAGAGAGGATTATATAACATAAGTGCATTACCCCAAATGGGCGGTTCGAAGGCTAAAGAATATAGTCTAGTGACTGGAGCCAAGGATGGTCAAAAAGCTGTAACAAAAGAAAGTGGCTCGCAGGAGCGGTACAAAGCATTGCATAATGAGGCAGTCCCAACATATGGCGGGCCGACGGGCAGCGGCGAAACCAACGATAAACAGGTGTCAATGGCCGAAAGTGATAAAGCGGATATCCTGGCCGCGGTTCCCGCAAATAACGGGGGAGCGGATATAAAATCACAGGCCGGTACCGGCGTGCAGCAGCGGCAAATTATAAAGAACGGTTGGTTAACTATTAAGGTGCAGAAATTTGATAAATCGGTACAAGATATTGGTATGTTGGCAGAAAGTTTTGGCGGTTACGTGGAAAACTCCGAGGAAAATAATGATGGCACGAAAACCGGCCGTTTCGTAGTAAGGGTGCCGGTAAACAAGTTTGCGACTGCCATAGCTGAATTTGAAAAACTGGGCCAGGTGGTTTCCAAACGACTGGCTGGTGAGGACGTTTCCATAGAATACAGGGACGCCGGTGCCCGGCTGAGAAATCTTAGAAGGCAGGAATCACGGCTGTTGACGCTGGTAGACAAGGCCGCATCCCTGAGCGATGTCCTGGCTCTGGAAAATGAGTTAACCAGGGTGCGGCAGGAAATCGAAAGTATTGAGGTGAGAATTAATTATCTTGGCAATGTTACAGAGATGGCTACCATTCACCTGGAAGTGCGGGAAGCTGGCGATAAAAATGCGCCCGACTCTCAAGGAGTTGTTAAGAGGGCCTGGAATGCTTTTGTTGAGAGCTGTCGGGATCTGCTCAGGTTACTTGAACGGTTGATTGTATTGCTGGGTTCTGTCTTGCCTTACTTGATTGTCATAATAGGTGGATTGTTAATGTTTAGATACTTCAAAAAAAGTAAGCAATAAAAAAGACACCTGGCGCTTAAGCTCCATAACAAGGGAGATTTCCAACCGAGCGACATTTCCAAGCTGGTGGCCGGGTCATCTGGAACCACACTGTTAGTTTTGCCGGATGGTCCGCTGACTTGGATTTATAGCCTATGGTGGCATATTTGAAAAATAATTTGGGACTAATGTTATCAGATTTCTGGGCGGAACATCGATTTCCAGCCCGTCAGGCAAAAAGACAGTGTTATATTTATTTGTGGTGTAGGCTGTCAGTTTAATGTTCACAAAGGTTGCATCCATAAACCTGGCACCTCGTAACAATGTAATGAATAGGAGGGATGGTAATATCCCCCCTTAATATTTTTTGCAGCCTTATTTCTGAGCCTGGAAGACAATGTTCAGCGTTACGGCACTGGCTGAATTGATAGCTGCATAGCAAAGGTCCATGCGTTGTAGCCGATACGGTTTCGTGCTCTGGCGCCGCTGTATGTGGTAGATGTTTTGTTGGCAACTACTTCAACGGCTTCAGTGGGAGACGGACTTTCAATGGCTGTGCCCGGTGGAGCACCATCTGTTGTAATGCTGACGGTACCGAAGTTCACACTTCTTCTGACACGAAAATTTTTATACGCATTTGGTCAGGTTGTCTTGAAGTACTTTAAGGTTAGGCATTTTTTTCCGTTCCTTATAATGTGTTCAAAACTGTCAATGAGTAATCTTTTGAGTTATGTTTACATAAACCCGCCTTTATTTACAGTATGCAAATATGTTATTAAATGGTTCTTACTTTCGGTATAACGGGCGGGAACTTTTATTACGGACTGACCATATTATAAGGCAGAGCAACAAAAAGAGGTGTTTCGGAAGTGGAAGGGAAGAGGCTGAGTATCTGTTTGGTGGTGAGAAATGAAGAAAAATACTTGCAGCGGTGTTTGGCGAGCATAAAGGATATAGCCGCCGAAATAATCGTGGTCGACACCGGTTCCACTGACAAAACAGTAAAGATTGCCAAACAATTTACTGATAAAGTCTATGTTATCAGATGGCGCGATGATTTTAGCAAGGCACGCAACTTTGCCCTGGATAAGGTTTCCGGCGATTGGGTTTTATTCCTGGACGGCGATGAGGAATTAGACCGTCAATGTATCCCGGCGCTGCTGGCAAAGATCAACCACGGGGACGCGGAGGGTTACCTCATTAAAGTCCTTAACTACTATGAAACCGGAGGACGGGTCGAAATATCACCGGACGTAATCTTCCGGCTCTTTAGGTATAACAGGAAATACCGTTATTCCGGAGCAATTCATGAACAGATATGTGACAGCATACTGGCTGTTAACCCTGATGCCAAAATAAGCATTGCCGAAGACATTTGTATTATCCACTATGGTTATCTAAAGGAAGAAATTGAGGCCAAAAATAAGGCGGAACGGAACACCAGGCTGCTTGAGAAAGCCGTCAAAAAGAACCCCAATAATTTACTGGACCGTTTTCACCTGGGGGTAGAACACTTTCGGGTTGCCCGGCTTGACCAAGCCCTGGAGGAATTTCTTTTCGTTCTTGATAAAGTCAACTTGCAGGCAATTTACGTTCCCAAATTAATGCGCTACATTACAAAATGCTACTATTTGCTGGGAAACCTGCAGGAAGCCCTCCGCTTCATTGACAACTCGTGGATGAAAAACTTTCCGGACTGTGGTGACCTTTATTACCTGAGAGGAACTGTTTGCCGGGAACTTGGCCTTTATACCGAAGCTTATGATTCCTTTAAAAAGAGCTTGTCTGTCTCCCCCCAGCCTGCCTATTACGGCAACCAGTACTGCCATTATAAAGATAAAATATATCACTGGCTCGGTGAATTAGCTGAATATTTTATGGATAAGGAAACGGCTCTTGATTACTACATAAAAACTCTCAGGGAGAATCCGCGAGCTATTCATTCCCTGGCCAGAATCATCAGTATTTTAAGACCGAAAGACAATCCTGAATATACCATGCAGGCTCTCAACAGCGTTTTTGACCTTTCTGACCCGGTACTCCAGGTGGATTTGGGCCGCATATTTTTCCGGGAGAGGGCTTACCCACTGGCAGTCCAATGTTGCGATACGGCGATGAGTCTTGGGGTGGAATCGGCCCCAATACATCTAATTAAAGGGCTGAGCCTGTTAAGAACCAAACAATACGTGTCCGCTATTCAGGAGCTTAACCTAATTCCCCCTGAAAACGACTTTTATTCTATGGCGCAGGGTAATCTGTTCATTCATTACTGGTTAATGAAAAAGAACAGAAAAGCTGCCACCTGCCTGAAAAATATTAAGGCCGCAGGTACTAACCCGGCGCTGGCCGAAGTTCTGGAAATTCTTCGTGAGGGCAGGCAGGTCGGTCCTGAAGATTTAAAGAACCCCAAAGAATCGGTGCTTCCTATGGTTAATGAATTACTGGAGAATTTGATAGAATCAGGTGAACTTGATAGCTTGGAGAATGCCTGGGCCTGTTTTAAACGCCTTTTTGACAGGCGGCCGGCCAGGTTATTGGGAGACCTTTTTTTTAAATATGAAAGATATGATAAAGCGGAACTTGAATACCGGCAGCTTATGGAGGAAGACAGTGCGGATCCGCAAGTATTGTATCGTTTGGGGAAATCCTGCTGGGCCCAAAACAATCTGGCTGAAGCGGAAAAACATTTATACAAAGCTTTGCAAACAGGCTGCAATTCGCCGCAGGTTAACTGGGAACTGGCCCGGCTTTATCAGGATATGGCAATAAAAATCCTGGAAGAGGGCCTGCAAAAATATCCGGAGAATACCGAAATGTTAAAACTGCAGCAAAAAATTAAGGATAACCTGATCGAGGTGCAACCATGCACTCTTTACCACTGTTATCCCTGTGTATGATTGTAAAAAACGAGGAAGCCATGCTGCCCCGTTGCCTCAAAAGCGTCTCCGGCCTGGTTGACGAAATCATTATTGTTGATACAGGGTCGACTGATTCTACCAGGGAAATAGGGAAAAAATTTAACGCCAGGGTATTTGACTGTGCCTGGGATGATAATTTCAGTAATGCTCGTAACTTTTCTCTGGCCCAGGCTTCAGGCGAGTGGATACTTGTGCTGGATGCCGATGAAGTGCTGGTCTTTGAAAGTAGAGACCAGGTGAAAAAACTTTTAAGTGATCCCGGGGTGGAGGGGTATTTTATCAGGATTGTCAATTTACTTGGAGCTCTACGGGAATTTGAGACCAGTGAAGATTTTGTAGTCCGTCTGTTCCGCAACAAACCGGAATATCGTTTTACAGGAGCAATACATGAACAGGTCAGGCTCTCCATAAGCCATCATGCCGGCGAAAACTTCCTGAAAAGAGCACCATTAACTATTTACCACGACGGGTACTTATCAGAATTAATCCAAAAGAAAAGTAAAGTCAAGCGCAATACCAGTGTTATTATCAAAGCCTTGAGGGAACAGCCGGGTAACCCTTTTCTGCTGTACAGTTTGGGTTGTGAATACTTTGTTTCCGACTGTTTCAAGGAAGCCCTCAGTTTATTCAGGCAGGCCCTGTCCGCACTTTCCGTGCGAGAAGGCTATATGCCCGACCTGATTATCAAAATGGGATTATGTCTTTATAAACTGGGCGAACTTTCAGAGATGGACCTGCTAATCACCCGATATAAGGACCTTTACCCCCTGGCGCCGGAACAGTCGTTTTTATCAGGGTTGACCAAGCTGGATATGGGAAAGTTATCGGAAGCTGAAAAAGATATCAATGAATGTATGATGCACCTGTCTTTTGGTTCCCCACATCACCTGGGAATAAAGAAACACCAAGTATATCAGGTCTTAGGTGAAATAAATGAGGCAAAACACTCCTGGGATAAGGCTGTAAAATTTTATTTTTTGGCATTACAATCCCAGCCCAATTATCTATACCCTTTGCATAAGTTAATAAACATTTACAAAAACCATCACCCGCGAGTCAGGCTAGAGGATTTTTTGGGTTTCTGCCCACCGGACACGAAATATAGGCTTTTGACAAAACTAGACTGGGAAATTGATGATGAGGCTGTAATATATCTGATTCTCGGTCTCATCCGGGATATCATGATCAGTGATTTAAATATTGCCCAGCTTTTTATTCCCAGATTTTTAGAAATATTAAATGATAAACAAATTGCGTTAAAAAATTTGCGTACTGCTGCAACTGCTGCCTTGGCAAAAGCAGCAGTTACCCTGGCCTGCTACAAGGCTGTTGAAGTAGGCAATACTTCTGAAATATGCAAAAAACTAATGGATAACATTAAGGATATTTTGCTTTGGAAAGATGAAAACAAACCATAAAGAAAACAAAAGAAACATAATAAACATAATAAACTCAGCCTGTGCATGATTGTCCGTAACGAGGAGAAAAATCTGGCCAGGTGCCTGTTAAGTTGTATCGATCTGATAGATGAAATTATTATACCTAAAGTGGCGGAATACAAAAGAAGGATCAAACCGGCAAAAAAGAGGCGGGAATTCCGGCAAAAAAAGCGGGGGGGAGAACTGGCAGAGGAAGAGCTGTGGTAATAAACTGACCTTGTCTATGATTGTCCGGAATGAGGCGGACGGTACCTGGTCAGGGTTTTGGCCCATGCCCGACACTATGTTGATGAAGCTGTTATAATTGATGATGACTCCATCGATAACACGGTAGATATTTGCCGTGAAATCCTGCAAGGAATAGCTCTTACCTCGATAACCCCAAAACGATCTACTTTTTCTACCGAATACAAGGCTACGCAAAAAGCAGTGGCAGGAAAATGTGAAAACTGACCCCGACTGAATTTTAATCCTTTACGTCGATGAGATGTTTGAAGATAAAGTTGTTGAGGAAATGCCAAAACTGATTAACCAGACGGAATTTGAATATTACGCTTTTCGTCTGTATGATTTTTGGGATGAAAAGCATTACAGAGAGGATAAGTTCTGGCAGGCCCATAAGATTTACCGCCCTTTCCTGGTCTGTCACATCCCCGGCTATGTGTACAAGTGGCTGGAGGCACCACAGTACTGCGGCCGTTTCCCCTGTAATATTACAGAGCTGAAAGGCGCTCTATCGCCATTGCGCGTTAAATATTTCGGGTGGGCCAATTCCCAGGACATAGAAAAAAGTACAAAAGGTATCTAAAGTTTGGTTCGCAAGGTGTGGCACCAAAGCCATCCCGCAGGCTTTGCCAGCCCGAAAAAAATTTAACTGGAAGCTGAGAAAAAGCAACAGGAACTGGTAAAAGAAAAGATACGGCCTGGTTTTTCTTATAACCCTGATGTGCTATAATGATACTGATATAAATGGCCTGTTACAGGATAAGGAGGGCTGCCATGACCCAGGGCAAGTTTATTATTATAGACGGAAACAGCCTGGTTTACCGGGCTTTTTACGCTTTACCGCTCTTAAAAACCACTACGGGCGTTTATACAAATGCCGTATACGGCTTCACAACCATGCTGATGAAGGTTTTGAACGAAGAAAAACCAGCCTGCCTGGCCATAGCTTTTGATAAGGGGAAAACTACTTTTCGCAATGAGCATTTTGAAGATTACAAGGGGCACCGGAAAGCAACACCTGACGAACTGAAGCCCCAGTTTCCCCTGGTGAAAGAAATTGTGCGCGCTTTTCGCATTCCCGTTTACGAAATAGAAGGTTATGAAGCTGATGATATAATAGGTACAGTTTCCTTGAAAGCAGAAGAAATGGGATATGAAACTGTAATTGTTACGGGCGACAGGGACGCGTTGCAGTTGGTTTCACCCAAAACAAGAGTTATGTTAACCAAAAAAGGCATATCAGAAATGGAACTTTACGACGAAAACAAGGTGGCCGAACGTTACGGGCTCAAACCTGCGCAGATAATAGACATGAAAGGATTAATGGGCGATACTTCCGATAATATCCCCGGGGTGCCGGGTATTGGAGAAAAAACGGCCGCCAAACTGGTCAGGGAATATGGCTCCGTGGAAGAACTGCTGGCCCAAAGAGGTACAGTTGCCGGAAAACTCCGGGAAAAACTCGAGCAGTACGCGGAACAGGCTCTTCTCAGCAAAAAACTGGCTACGATTATCAGGCATGTGCCTATAGAGATAGATTTACGGGAGTGTGTGGTGGAAGAACCTGACTACGCGAAACTTTTGGAGTTGGGACGGAGTTTAGAATTTAAGGCTTTGACAAAGCTGGCCCAGGAAAAGGCGCCGGAACAGCCGGAAAAATTATTTGAACCTGTTGATGAAGCCAAGCAATTGCAAATTAATGGCGAGTACAGACAGTATAACTTTGACGAGGCTTTAGCTTCTATAACCCGATTTGCGGAACAGAAAAAAGACATGGCCCTTGTTTTACGAACCTCAAACCAGGACCCATGGTCTGCCGGCATTCTTGGATTGGCCTGGTCAGCCGAACCGGGGAGCGGCGGGTATCTTGCCGGTGAGGAACTGCAGCCTGCAGATAAACTTACCCGTATCCTGGATGCGATCTTTTGGACGAAGGGCCGGGTATGCTTCCATGATGCCAAAAGGACCGATATCTTACTGCGACGTTTAGGCAACAAGCCTGTCCGCGCAGGATTCGACACCATGTTGGCGGCTTACCTTTTGGATCCTTCTGTTTCCAACCTCGACTTAGCTGCTTTATCTATAAAGTATTTGGGGCAGGAGTTGAGCCCTGGAGAAGACTACAGGTCTTTTTGTGCCCAGGCCGATATTATATTGCGGCTGGTACCTGTACTGCATGAGAAGCTGGCCGAGCTGAACATGCTTGACCTGTATTTTGATGTGGAAATGCCCCTCCTGCATATTCTGGCCGATATGGAATTCAGCGGGGTCAAATTGGACAAGGAATACCTGGAAGCCATGTCTGTGGATCTAAGTACGGAAATCGACCGGATTACTGGGGATATTTACAGGCTGGCCGGGGAGGAATTCAATATCAATTCTACCCGGCAGTTGGGAACCATTCTTTTTGAAAAACTGGGTTTACCGGTCATTAAAAAGACGAAAACAGGGTATTCGACAGACGTTGAGGTCCTGGAAACCCTGGCGGAAAGGCATGAAATTGTGGCCAGGGTGCTTCATTACCGCCA
Source organism: Thermincola ferriacetica (assembly GCF_001263415.1). Taxonomy (NCBI): domain Bacteria; kingdom Bacillati; phylum Bacillota; class Clostridia; order Eubacteriales; family Thermincolaceae; genus Thermincola; species Thermincola carboxydiphila. The sequence goes on along the minus strand of NZ_LGTE01000004.1, from coordinate 83,280 downwards.
GTTGGTCAAGCTGAAGTCAACCTATGTGGACGGGTTAATTCCTTTGATAAATCCCGTTACGGGAAAGGTCCATACCACCTTTAACCAGACGGTTACGGCAACGGGGCGGTTGAGCAGTACTGAACCAAACCTGCAGAACATACCTATCCGTATGGAAGAAGGCCGCAGGATCAGGAAGGCCTTCGTACCTTCCGAACCAGGCTGGATAATCCTTAGTGCAGATTATTCCCAGATCGAGCTCAGGATTCTGGCGCACCTTTCCGGGGATGAAAGATTTGTCCAGGCTTTCAGAAATGACGAGGATATTCATACTCGGACTGCCGCGGAAGTATTCGGCGTGTCTTTGGAGGAAGTAACCGGGGAGATGCGCAGCCGGGCCAAGGCTGTTAACTTCGGAATTGTTTACGGCATCAGTGATTTTGGGCTGGCGAAAAATATCTCTGTAAGCCGAAAAGAAGCCAGGCAGTATATTGAAAACTACTTTGCCCGGTACGCGGGTATAAAAAAATACCTGGAGGAGACAGTCAGGTTGGCCAGGGAACAGGGATATGTAACCACCTTGCTCAACAGGCGCCGCTACCTGCCCGACATCTTAAGCCCCAACCGGAATATTCGCAGCTTTGGGGAGCGCACTGCCATGAACACTCCAATTCAGGGCAGTGCCGCCGATATAATAAAACTGGCCATGGTCCGGGTTGCCGATTGCCTCAAAAAAGAAGGCTTAAAAGCCCGCATGCTGCTGCAGGTTCACGACGAACTTATTTTTGAGGCGCCGCCTGAAGAACTTCCAAAAGTTACAGGCATTGTAAGGGAATGTATGGAGAACACCGTTAAATTAACGGTTCCATTAAAAGTAGACATGAAAAAGGGGTTCAACTGGTACGACATGGAGAAAATTAACGATTAAAGTTACAGAATGGGTTTGCTATAATTAAGGTTGTGGACACCTTATGTAAACATTTGAGGAGATGATGTTATGCCTGAACTACCCGAAGTAGAGACAGTTAAGCGTTCGCTGGAAGAAAAGCTTTTGGGCAAATCAATTCAGCATGTGGACATATTTATGGACAAGGTGATCAAAGAACCTTCCGTTGAGGAATTTCAACAAATACTAGCCGGCAGGGAAATATTAAATTTAGGACGGCGGGGAAAGTACCTGCTGCTGTACCTTTCCGGCGGATATGCTATCGTCTTCCACTTAAGGATGACGGGACAGTTGATATATTCGGAAAGAACGGCTGTCCGGGCGAAACATACCCATCTTGTATTTCACTTAAGTGACGATAATGAACTAAGGTTTACAGACCAGAGGCAATTTGGTCGCGTGTACCTGCTGCCTGACGACCAGTTGGATAAAATCACGGGGCTCAGAACTATGGGCGTGGAGCCGCTTACAGAGGAGTTTACCAAAGAATTTTTAAAGAAAGAACTGAAAAGAAAAAGGACCAAAATAAAGGCTTTACTTCTGGATCAGACCTTTATCGCGGGAATCGGTAACATATATGCCGATGAAGCCTTATTCCGGGCCAAAATAAACCCGGAGCGCCTGGCCTCTACCCTTAATCAGCGTGAAATAAGCAGGCTGCACCGGGCTATTGTCGAGGTTTTAACCGAGGGCATAGAAAACCGCGGCACATCCATTAAAGACTATGTTGACGGTGAAGGTAAGAGCGGTAATTACCAGGACTTACTTAAAGTCTATGGGAAAGAAGAAAAACCCTGTCCCGTTTGTGGTTCAGTCATTCTACGGAAAAAGATCGGCGGCCGCAGTTCATATTACTGTGGCAGGTGTCAAAAGGCGTAAAAAAGAGTGCAGGTCCGGTTCCGGACCTGCACTCTTTTTCTCCCTTTTTCATATATTGCAGTGATAATCAGAGGGGAGGGGGAAAGACCGGCGTGGAATGGGTATCAGTCCTGCTTTTTGCCCTGGCTTTGAGTCTTGACGGGTTTGCGGTCGGCGTATCTTACGGTATACGCAAAATAAAAATACCTGTACTGTCTCTTTGCATAATAAGTCTGACTTCGGTCTGTGCTATAAGTGTTTCCATGTTGGGGGGCCAGGCAATAACAAAAATTGTGTCCCTGAAAGTGGCTGAAACTGTGGGTGCAGCTATTTTAATTACTGTTGGCGGCTGGATAATTTACCAGACCAGGTTGCGGGCCCGACAGTCCGGCCAACACGGCGAGGCCGATGAAAGAAACGGGGAAAAAACTGAGTTGCTGAAGATTCAGTTACGGCCCCTGGGTTTAGTAATACAGATTATCAGAGAACCTGTCCGGGCGGATATTGATAGGTCGGGGGTCATTTCCTGGAGAGAAGCGTTTTTACTGGGCCTGGCCCTGGCAATGGATGCGCTGGCGGCCGGTTTAGGAGCTGCCATGACCGGCTTTAGGCCCTATACGGCACCCGTTATAGTGGGGGTAACCCAGTTTGTTCTGGTAGGCACAGGGGATTGGATCGGCCGGCGTTATGCCGCCAGGTGGCTTGGCGAAAAGGCTGCAACCGTCCACGGCTGGGTACTGGTTTTGCTCGGAGTGGTGAGAGTAATAAAATTATAGAGTTGGGCGCGCAAGATTACAGGCGCGTTTTTTGTTTGGCCCTTAAGAGACCATTATGGGCAGGAAAAGAATAACTTTGGTAGAACTATATTAAACTATTACGCTGAGGAGGCTAAATTTGAAGCCAACCAGGGGTCACGGAAAAGGCGGAGGTAAAGATGAAGGTTATCGGCCTTACGGGCGGCATTGCTTCAGGGAAAAGCGCTGTCAGTTCAATTTTGCGGCAATTGGGAGCCGAGGTAATCGACGCTGATGTAGTAGCGCGGCAGGTTGTTGCTCCGGGCGAACCGGCCTGGCAGCGAATTGTACAAGCTTTTGGCCCGGAAATACTGAAGGATGATGGCAATATTAACAGGCCTCTTTTAGGGCAGATAATATTTAATGACCCTGTGAAAAGAAAGATATTGAATGAAATAACTCATCCGGAAATAATTAAAAGTATAGCTGCGGAAGCAGAAAAATACAGGGCCCAAAATAAAAAAGGGCAGGTGGTGGTAATTGATGCGCCACTGCTGTTGGAAGTCGGACTCCATAAACTGGTTGACGAAGTCTGGGTTATCTATGTCAGCCCGGAAACGCAGATTGAACGGCTCATGAAACGGAATAATTTTACCAGAGAGCAGGCCCTGGCGCGAATTAACAGCCAAATGCCGCTGGAAGAAAAGCTGAGGTTTGCCGACAGAATAATCAACAATGACGGTAGTTTGGCCAATACCAGAAAACAAATAGAGCAATTAATGAAATCCTTAACTGAATAAGGGATTTTGGAGTGATTTTCTTGCTTATAGATTTAAGAAAAGTTTTGAAAAGGACGAAATGGCTTGGTTTATTGTTGCTTCTTGCCCTGCTTTTGACCAGCAAATGGTTTTGGCGCAAATTATATCCTTTTCCTTACCGGGAAATGATATTCAAATACGCGCAGGAATATGAGGTGGATCCGTATTTGGTAGCAGCCATCATCAGGGAGGAAAGTCATTTCGTCGAGGAGGCGGAATCGTACCGCGGGGCGCGTGGAATCATGCAAATTATGCCCGAGACGGGAAAATGGGCTGCTGAACAGATGAATCTGGAAGGTTTTCAACCTGACGACCTGTACGACCCAAAAATTAACATAAAAATAGGGTGTTGGTATTTAGCCGACCTGAGCAAAGAGTTTGGCAATGACAAAATACTCATGATTGCTGCCTATAATGCAGGGCGGGGTAATGTAAAACAATGGATACAGACCAGACAGTGGAGCGGCCGGCATGAGACTGTGGAAGATATACCGTTTCCGGAAACAAGGGAATACGTGAAACGTGTTTTGAAAGGATATGAAAAATACCGTTGGATATACGGCGAGGGCTAGAAAAAAATATGCTTTAATTTGTGGGTCGCAAAACCCCTGAAAATTTTCAAAAACATTAAATGAATGTAATATGTTTGAAGGAATAAAAGGAAAAATTGGGAAAGTCGTCGAATTTAGACCTAAATAGCCGGGATGAGGTGAAAACCTGTGGTATTTAGGTTTAATTGGAGGCTGTTCTTTTATACTATATTTATATGGACTTCCGTGATTTTTACCGGGTGTTCAACGGCTGCAGATAAGCCGACTCAAGGTTCAGAAAACCCACTGCTCGGAGGCGTACTCAGGGCTCACCTCCCTGCTCCCGTACAATCCCTCGACCCTGCTCACCTCTACGATTCAGCAAGCATTGAAGTAGGCATGCAAGTATTTCGGGGGTTACTTACTCTTGACCCTCAAAATATGGAGATTAGGCCGGCCCATGCTGAACGGTGGGAAATTAAAAACAACGGCCGCTTATATATTTTCTACCTGGCTAAGGGAGCCCGGTTTCATTCGGGGAAGGAAGTAACAGCCGAAGATTTTAAGTATTCTTTCGAACGAATTTTAGATCCCCATACAGCTTCCGAGCTTTCCGGGCTGTTAACGGTGGTCAAGGGAGGACGGGAAAAGCTTGCAGGTAAGACAAAGGAAACAACCGGTATAAGGGTTAGAGGCAAATACGTCCTGGAGATGGAATTGGCCGAGCCCAGCCCCACATTCTTATATGTGTTGGTCCACCCAGGTTTGGCTGTTGTTGACAGGTCTGCAGTGGAGAAAGCGGGAACAGACTTTGGGACTCAGGCGGCTCAAGGATTGCTCGCGGGGACAGGACCGTTCCGGGTAAAAGACTGGAATAACAGCCAAATAGAATTAAAGGCCAATTCCGATTATTTTAAGGGCAGGCCATATCTGGACAAAGTAATCTATCGCTTTATCAAAGAAGAAACAACAGCTTTAAATGAATACAGGGCAGGCAACCTGGATCTGGTTGACCGGATACCGCCGGGACAGCTAAAAGCTGTGGCTGGTGAATTTCCGGGGCAGGTCAAGACCACAGACCTGCTGGAAGTTACCATGTATGTGTTTAATGTAAACAAGCCTCCCTTCAACAATAAATATCTAAGAAAAGCTATAAATTATGCAGTTAACCGTGAGGAGATTATAACGGCTCTTGAGGGCCAGGCAGTATATGGAAAGGGGATTGTGCCTAAAGGTATTCCGGGATTTGGGGATGATGTCCGAGGTTATGAATACAACCAGGCGAAAGCCCTGGAAATGCTGGATAAAGCTGGGTATCCGAAAGGGGCAGGGTTGCCTGTTATAGAACTGAAATATAACACGTCAGAGCTCAATCAGCGGGTAGCGGAGATTGTTCAGGCCCACCTTAAGAAAGTTGGCATCAATGTGCGGTTGGTAAACATGGAGCCGGCGGCTTATCTGGAAGATTTGGTGGCAGGGAATTCGCAAATGTTTCGCCTCAGTTGGGTTGCGGATTACCCCGACCCCGAGACATTTCTCTATCCCCTATTTGCCTCCACTGAGGTCGGTAACGCCAATTTCGCCTTTTATAAAAATCCCCGGTTTGACCAAATTCTTCTGGCAGCAAGGGAAACAGCAAATAAAAGGAAGCGAACGGAACTATACAAACAAGCGCAGCAGATGCTGATGGACGACAGTGTGGGAGTAGTGCTTTACTATTCCGCCCAGACCGGTTTGGTAAGCCCCAGGGTGAAAAATTTATATATGTCAAGGCTTAATATAAAACCGTTGGAAAGAGTTTGGTTGGCCAGGTAGTCAGACGATTGGGAGTATCAAGGGGGTTTCCCGTTGAATTATTTGCTTAAAAACTTTTTGGGTAGTTTTATTACCATAGCCGTTATGGTTATAGTAATGTCTGTACTAACCAATTTTATACCGGGGGACCCGGCCCGCATGGCTTTGGGGAAGCATGTCAACAAGAGCTCCTATCAGTTAATGCGGCAGGAAATGGGATTGGACAAACCCGTTATTAAAAAGGTTGTGGACTATGCCGGCAGCCTTTTACAGGGCGATTGGGGACGTTCCTATGTGTCCCGCAAGCAGGTAAAGGACATCATTGCTGAAGCCTTGCCGGTGACAGCAAAGCTCTTTCTGGTTTCCCTGGTTTTTGCCTTGCTCATAGGCCTGGCAGTCGGAACTTTGTCCGCCTATCATGAAAATGCTTTTATTGACAGGTTGCTTACCGCTCTGTCTGTGGTTGGATTTTCGTTACCCCATTTCTGGCTGGCCCTGTTGCTGCAGACCTTGTTGGGAGTGACCCTGGGCCTGCTTCCCATATCCGGGGCAGGAGAAGGGCAGTTTTATTTCTATGTACTGCCGGGCCTGGCTGTCGGCATCCCACTGGGCCTGACTTATGGCCGGTTTATCAGGTATTTTCTTTTGGATATTTTAAGCAAACCTTTTATAAAGGCTGTAGAAGGCTGGGGATTACCGGAATTCCGGGTTTTCTGGCAGCATGCAGCGCCCAATATTGTTTATCTGTTGCTGATCCAGGTTGTTACCGATGCGGCCTACTTCTTTACCGGGGCTGTGATAACGGAGACCATTTTCAGCCTGCCTGGCCTGGGTAATCTTTTGGTAGACGCAGTCCTGCACAGGGATTGGCCTGTGATTAACGGCATAACTTTAATCACCGCTTCTATTATCACGGGTCTAAATTTATTTGTAAAACTTATTGGGCCTGTGCTGGATCCCAGGTCAGCGGAAGACCTTTATGAAGGGGGTTTTGGCGCATGAACTTTCCCTGCAGTTCTGCCCGCCGACCTGTTTTGATGGGCGTAGTCCTCTTAATGCCAATAGTGATTCTTATAATTTTGGGCCCACTTTTTTTGCCGAACCCCCTGGAAGTAAACGTGGAAAATGCTCTGCAAAAACCTTCCTTGGAGCATCCCCTCGGTACTGATGTTTTGGGACGGGACAACCTAAGCCGCCTCTGTTACGGAGGTAGGCACAGTTTTTTCATTTCCCTGGCGGCGTTGGCCGGATCATTGCTTTGCGGCGTGGGTATGGGTTTTTTAAGCGGCTGGTTGGAGGGATGGGGACGCGAAATTATCGACCGGATTTTAGAGGTAGTGATGTGTATACCCGGGATAATTCTGGCCTTAATTCTGGTTACGTTTCTGGGTAAAGGTGAAACAAGCATTGTCGTGGCATTGACGGTCGGTGGAACTGTTTACATGGCCAGAATGGTGCGGGGGTTGGTCCGGCTGAATAAAGGGGCCGGTTATATTTTAGCGGCACAGGTTTCCGGGCTACCCAAATGGCGAATTATAGGATTTCACCTTTTGCCTAACATATCGGGGCCCATTTTTGGTTATGCCGTAGTTCTTGCGGGTGTCAATATTATGGCTGAATCGGGTTTCAGTTTTTTGGGGCTGAGTGTGCAGCCGCCTGAACCGAGTTGGGGTTTCATGCTTTACCAATCCAGAAACTATTTGACTACGGCTCCGTGGTTGGCCCTGGCTCCGGGGACGGCAATATTTATTACTGTACTTGGGTTTAACCTCCTTGGCGACGGTCTGCGGGGATGGTTTGATCCAACAAGAAAATGTGGGGCTGGAGTTGGAGGACGAACAATTGGACAGTGTATTTTTGGACGTCAGGGGGTTAAATATTAGTTTTTCCGGGACCGGCCGTGATGTCAGGGTGGTTAGGGACTTATCTTTGCAACTAAAAAAAGGCGAATGCCTGGGTCTGGTTGGCGAGTCCGGTTGCGGTAAAACTGTTACTGGTCTTGCGGTGGCGGGGGCGTTAAAGTATCCGGAATGTAAAGTGGAGGGAAGTATCAGGTTTTTATCAGACCGTTATAATAAAGCCCCGCATAACATTAAAAGAAAAAGGATTGCCATGGTGTACCAGGAAGGAATGGCAGCGCTTAATCCTGTGCTGACAGTGAAGAAACAAATGACTGAGTTAATCCGGTTTCATTGCAGATTATCTTCAGGAGATGCCCTGGTGAGAGCGCGGCAGTTACTACAGCGGGTCGGTTTCAATGATGTTGATGACATACTCAGGCGATTTCCGGGAGAACTTTCTGGCGGTATGGCGCAGAGGGTTTGTCTGGCCATGGCTTTATGCTGCGAACCGGAGATTTTGATAGCCGATGAACCCACAACTGCGTTGGATACTATAAACAGCGCCATAGTGATGAAAGCATTGGCAGTTTTGAAGAAGGAGATGGACCTGGCGGTAATCCTGATTTCTCATGACCTAGCTGCGGTTGCCCAGAGCTGTGACCGGCTGCTGGTTATGTATATGGGCAAAGTGGTTGAGGAAGGGTCGACTTGGGAATTGTTAAGTACTCCGTTGCACCCTTATTCGCGCCGGCTCATTGAAACCTTTTTTGCTCTGGAAGAGGGAAGGCACGATATTGAACCAATTCGCGGCCAGGTCCCCGGTTACCATGAACTGCCCATGGGCTGCGCTTTTTACCCGAGGTGCGAAGAGGCTTCGGAAAATTGCTCAATATATGAACCAGAGCTGCTGAAAATATCGGAAAACCGAAAGGTAGCCTGCCACTTATACTCGGGCAGAAATAAAGGGGCGCTGTGACATGAAGGGTAAAACTCTTTTGGAGTTACGGGGAGTTACCAAGGAATACTGTATAGGCTCAGGTTTTTTGTCTACCAGGCGTGTTACGGCCGTGAAAAACATAAGTTTAGATACCCGGACCGGAGAAACTTTGGGGTTAATCGGTGGGAGCGGTTCCGGAAAAACAACCATCGGAAAGCTGGCCCTTGGACTGGTTAAACCGTCACAGGGAATGGTGCTATACAAAGGCAGGAATATAGAAGAATTTAAGGCCGCGGAATTTACGGAGTACCGCAGACAAGTGCAGTGTATATTCCAGGATGTCACCGGTACTCTTAATCCCTTAATGACCGCTGGCAGCGCTATTAAAGAAGTGCTTTCTTTTCATCATGGCAAAGGTGCGGAGGATATAAAGCAAAAGACAGCCCGGTTATTAAACCTGGCGGGTTTACGGACCGATATTTTTTACGCCTATCCCCACGAATTGAGCGGCGGTGAGAAGCAAAGAGTTTGCCTGGCCAGAAGCCTTGCTACTGAGCCTGCATTGCTGGTATGTGACGAACCTCTGGCTTCGCTGGACATTTCGGTGCAAACGCAAATTTTGCAGACTTTTCGCCGGCTGCAAGTTTCTCAGAATTTATCTTACCTTTTTATATCTCACGATCTCAGAGTGATAAGATATATCAGCCACAGAATAGGGGTTATGTATAAGGGCGAACTGGTAGAGCTTGGCCCTGTCGAAGAAGTGTTCAGCCATCCGGGACATCCCTATACACGGCTTTTAATTTCTGCCATGCCCCGGATTTTTGGGGGTGGAAAACAGGAAGCGGCGCCTGAATCGGAACGTGGTCCGGCGGAAGCATCGGGCAAACAAAAAAGCCATGGTTGCCCTTATTATGACTGGTGCCCTGAACGGGCAGAGATTTGCCGCAGGAACGCTCCTCCTTTGCGGCTGCTGGGTCCGGAACACTGGGTCAAGTGCTATATGTAACGCACAGGGGAATTTTGAATTTAGCGGCGGAGTCTCCTTCGGATTCTTTGAATCAATGCTCAGCATTGATATTGGGAAGATTTTTTCTGCGCAAAACTACCTGTACACCCTTGCAATTAGCACACTGTTCAGTTATAATAATATTGCTGTTACCGAAAGGGCAGCAGCAAAAAAGGCGGTAAGCCTTCCAAACGCGGATGTGGCGGAACTGGCAGACGCGCACGTTTGAGGGGCGTGTGGGCAACCGTATGGGTTCAAGTCCCATCATCCGCACCAAAAAAGCCAATTGTATCAAGGCTTCGCGGGTTTTTGCCCCGGAGCCTTTTTAAAATGTTTTTTGAAAAAATCGTGCGCGCGCGCACGTATTTGACTTGAAATAAAAAAAACGTGTGCGCAGAAAAACGTGTGCAACCAGGAAAATTAGTTCGCCATGAAAAGAGAAAATCCTTCCCTGTTCAGGAGCCAATCTGGTGTCAACCGGATTGGCTCTTTTTTTGTGTGTGTAGAGAGGAGGTGATTGGTTTGTTGCAGATCAAGCCGGGCCAGACATTAACCATCTACGAACTGAATCTTGACGCATATGACAGCATTTTTGAGATTGAAGGGCTTACGGCATACGACATTCTAGCCTACCTGTACCTGAGCGATTTCAGTGGTGAAGAGGATCGTTACGCCCATGCTTACGAAACCATTGCCCGGAAATGCAGGATCAGCGAGGAAGAAGCAAAACAGGTGCTGCGGCGGCTGGAAGAAAAGAACCTGCTGTCCAGGCTGACCCTGCAGATTGTTGAGCCGGAAGAAAAGCCGAAACTGCACCTGGCCGGGCCCAAAAAGCCCGTATCGGTGAATTAAATTAAAAACGGGGGAGGAATTGGCGGTGGTTGATACAAACCAGCCAGACCGTTACACACGGGAAATTGTTGGCCGAGCCGCCAAAACAGCGGTAAAATCCGTTGCAAAAAAAGCAGTCAAGGCCCTTGCCAAAAAACTCCTGGTTATACTGGGACCGTGGCTGCTGTTGTTTCTGTTCCTGGTAATGTCTGTCACCGTATTTTTCGGCATGACCTATTCAGCCATGCCGACAGAACAGGCAGTAAACCGGGAAACCGTCACCGCGGAAGATGCGGCAAGTATTGAAAAAATCCGGAACCTGGTGAATGAAGCCAACCGTAAGCATTTGTACGTGGTGAACAGCCAGCCGTCCAGACCGCTGTATCCGTCGGAATACGCCGGTAAACTGTCCGGTTTTACGGACCGGTACGGCCAGGACGTGCAGTTGCAGTTGGAATGGGGTGTGGCTCAGGCGCTGGCATTGTTCCAAACCATAGCCGAAAACGGCGACCGGATAACCGATGAAATGCGGGAACAATTTGTGAAGGATCTTGAACCGTATTTCTACTACCGTCCATCCAAGGTTTATGTCACCACAACAACAGAAACCGGCGGCAGCCAGACCTCTGTCCAGGAAGTGCATCTGCTGGTGGAATCCAATACCCTGTACGGCTGGCGGCAGTACGAATATGAATGGGTCACGGAACAGCTTGATGAAAACACCAGCATAAGGTACGAAAGGCTGAAAAATATCCGTACCCTGGAACAGTGGACCAGGCTGGACAATGCCATAAAGAATTATCTGAAACCGCGGGACGCGGAAGATTTGGCCCTGATGCGCACGGCGGTTTTGGAAAACGCCAGGGCGTATTCCAGGAAAGCGGAAAACATGGATTGGCTTTTGCAGTATGCCGATGCCGCCGAGTACCTGTCCGGGGCGACCGTCCCGCCGGAACTGACGGGGTTCTTCCGTGAGGCCGAGAAGCAGTACGGCATACCCTGGTGGTTTCTGGCCGCTGTGTCTTTCAAGGAATCCGGGTTTAACCCGCAGGCGGAGAACGAATCCAGCGGCGCGTATGGCCTGATGCAGTTGCTGCCGGAGAACTGGGCCAGGGTATCGCGAACCCTGGGCTTTGACCCGCAGGCGGACCGTGACAACCCCAGGGCGCAGATTTTGGCCGGGGCATACATGCTGTACCACTTCGGCCTGAAAAGCGTTGACTGGACCGCCGACGATTCTGTCTGGCAGAAGGCCACGCTGCCGGTGTTAAAGGTATACGGCGGGTTTGTGCACGTACCGGTGGCGAAGCGCGTGCTGTACGGCGATGACCCGCTGAAATGGGCCGAAGCGGAATACGCCGGCCCGATCTGGAAGATGGCCGTGCAGTTGCGGGACGGCAGCATATCAGGCGGCGGCGTGTGGCCGGTCTCCGGTTCCACGCGCATAACCGGCTACTTTGGCGAAGACCGCGGGTCTTACATACACAAAGGGCTGGACATAGCCGCGCCGGAGGGGACCCCGGTTTTGTCGGTGTCCGGCGGAATAGTGACCCATGTCGGCTGGGAAAACCCGCGTGATCACAGCCAGGGGTTCGGAATGTACATTACCGTCCGGGATAACAACAACCTGTATTTTTACGGGCACCTGCAGGCCGAATCGCCAACGGTCCGGAAAGGCGACACCGTGCAGCCCGGCCAGCGGATAGCCGCTGTAGGGAACACGGGCCGCAGCACGGGGCCGCACCTGGACATACGGATCAAAAACCTGCAGACCAATGCGTGGATAGACCCGCTTTTGGTCTTGACGCAAAAATAGGGGGTATGCCATATGCTGGCAAAAACACACATGAGGATAGGTCTGATCGGCACCATGCTGGTCTGGCCGGAAATGTTAAAGATTACTACAAAAGACTACAGCGCAGGGATAGTCCTGGCGATGGCCCTGGCATATATATCAAGCGGAAAAAGAATGTTGACAAACCTTCTGCAGGCGGCGTTTATAATGTACTGGACCTATTGGCTTGCTTACGAGTTTAAGGAATACTTCACCTTTTCCGCAATTATTGCGCCGGTGGTTATGATGTTCGCGGCGGCTATCGGCTCACTGCTGCCCGACCTGGACCACCCGAACTCCACTATAACCCACGAGGTAGTGCCTGAGATACCGGTACTGGCGGGTACGCGAATAGCGGAACTGATAGCAGGTGCAACCATGCTTGCCGCGGCGTGGTACATGGGCAAACACCCTGTGCTTCCCGTTTTTCAGGGGGTATTGAATTTTATCCTGATCGCAACCGGCCTTACGGTATTGATATTTACCCTGGCCGGCCACCGCGGGATGACGCACTCACTCCTGGGTCTGGCAATAACCTCAACGGCAGCATGGTATATCCAGGACGCAGTGGGGATATGGCAGCGTTGGGGCGTCAATATCCTGCCCGCCTTTGTGCTGGGGTACAGCCTGCATCTTTTGGCCGATGCCCTGACCAACAGCGGCGTGCCGCTTTTATACCCTTACAGGAAACGTTTTGCCCTGCCCTGGTTTAATACCGGCAGCCTGAAGGAACGTTTTTTCAGTTACCTGATGCTCTGCACGTACATAATCCTGCTGCTGTACCAGACCGGGTTTCTTAACCGCGGTTTTGCGCTGCTGGCCATGCTGGAAGGCACAGGAAGGGGATGGTAGAAGTTGCGACTGTTGCTGGCAACCGGTTACGCCGACGTGGATAAAAAAATCAGGGAATATATAGGGGACAAGGTAATCGGCGATATTCAGTACCGCGAAGGCGTGGTGGACGAAGCGTGCCGTATAAACGCCGACACAGTGCTGCTGTCCTGGTACCTGCCGGGGAAAGGCAGTATGCCGGAAATCCTGTTCCGGCTGCTGAAAGCCGATATTCGTCCGGTCCTGATGATGGGCGAAATGAAGTACGACAGCCCGGAAGTGCTGCAGGCGTTTCTGCTGGGTGTCCGGGATTTCACATTCAACCCGGTCCGTGTAAGCGAATTGATTCGGCAGCTTGAACACCCGTCGAAATACGGTGAACTGATAGAGAAGATGAACCCGGTCGATGCGCCGGGCGAAGCGAAAAAGCTGACCAGGCTTTTCAGAAAACTTGTCAAAGCGGAGGAAAAACAAACCATACGCTTGCCGCCAGTCACGGCGGACAACCGGCAGAACGGAACCCGGAACGACAGCGGCGAAAGCGCCGCTTTAAACGATATAAAACAAATAAAACAACAGCTTCAGGGCATAATGGCCCTGCTGAACATCCCGCCGCAGACGCCTTTGCCTGAAGCAGCGCTGATGATAGAACAGAAAATAATCAATCTACTTTAAGAGGGGGAATGTGTCCTTGTTTAAAAGCAAAGTGATCAAACTGGCCTTTATCGTGTTTATCCTGCTCCTCGGGGCAGGCGTCATGGCTTCGCAGGCCATGTACGGCAAGAAAAACGTGGTGGTGGCAAAGACACGGATCGCGGCCGGGGCGGAAATACAGCCGGGTGACGTGGAAGTTAAAAGCGTGTCCAATACAGTAGCCGTTCCCGGCGCTGCTACGTCTCCTGAGCAGGTTGTGGGGAAACAGGCCATGTCCGAGCGCCTGCCGGGGGATATGATTTATACAGACTATGTTCAGGACAAAAAAGATTTGCCCCTTGGCCCGGAGACAGGGCTGATCACCGTACCTGTAACTGAGACAGAAACAAAATACCTGCATCCCGGATCTGTCGTGTCCGTGGTAACATGGAAGCCCAGCGGCGAGGGCGCGGTCTATGACAATCTGGCAGTGGTCAGTATAAGCAAGACCGAAGGCGACGTTAACATGGGCGGCAAAACGGAGTACATGGCCGTGCTGGCGGGCAACAAAAACGCCCTGGCCGGCATAGCGCCGTTCGTAAAAAACCAAACATACAGGGTCATCATTCAGGGCAGGCAGGGTTGATTAACCCACCTGCCTTTTTTCTTTTTGTGAAAAAAACGAAAGGGGGTATTTGTTTTGCTGATTACAACAATGTCCGCCGTGGGCGGGGTTGGAAAGACCTCTCTTACCCTGGCCCTGGCGGAGGAAGCGTCCCGGCGCGGGATCAGCACCTGCGTGGTTGACATGGACTTTTCGCCTGGGACCATGCACGCTTTATTCGACCTGGACAGATACAGAAGCATAACCGACGCAGCCGGGAACCCGGAAAAAGCCGTGGAATATGTTCAGGTGCCTGCCGGTAAGACTTACGGGGTATTATCCGGGGGCCTGCCCCATGCGGCAGACGTTATGACCAAGCCAATAACAGAAACCATGCTGCAAACACTTTTGCAGAATTTTCAACTGGTGATCGTGGACACGTCATCCCAGCCCACCGAAGGATCGCTAACCGCTGTACAGAAAAGCAATACCACACTGTTTGTTATAACGCCGGAACGATACACCGGAATCCGCGGCGCTATTTTGCTCGACTACATAAAAAGCTACGGCATCGTGAACAGCAACCGGTTCGAGGTAGTGATAAACAACTGCCGGCCCGGAAAAAAACAGAAATACGTTGACATTATGAAAGCGCCGGTGTCAGTGGTAGTCCCATACCTAAAAAATCACAGCCCGGACAAAAGGACTATGCTGCCGTATGTGTCCGGCGTGGTTGACGCCTGGTTCCCCAATACCATGAAACCGGGTAGTTGGAGCTTTGGAAAAAGCGGTTTTCTGAGCAGGCTGAAATTCTGGGCGTGAGGAGGAAATGGTGTTGGAAAAGATAACACTGATTATCCCGGGCCGGCCTGTACCCATGGTCCGCATGACCCGGCGCGGGAAATACGTCAAACCAAGGGCGCAGCAGTACCTGGACTATCTGAATGCCATAGCCGGATACTGTTACACTGTCCGGCCCCGGCCCCTGCTCTGGGACAATATATCCGTTGATGCAGCAGTATACCTCCCCGAAGGCCGCCGGGGCGACCTGGACAACTACCTGAAGGCGTTCCTGGACGGCCTGCAGCGCGGAGGGGTGTTTACGGACGACAAAATTGTCACAGAGGCAAGGGTTAAAATCATCCCCTGCCCCAGAGGCCGGGAAAAAGCCGAAATCACAATTAGAAAAATAGGATAAGGAGTTGGTCTGATGGGCGTATTAAACATGATCCAGCACAACCGGCAGTTAACCCCTGCCGAGAAAGAGGACATGGTCAGAGAAATCCGGCGCGAACTGAACAACCTTCGATTGCACGGCCAGGACCCGAAAGAAAAGCTCCATACTCTGGCCAAAACATACCTGGAGCAGAACGCGCCGGACTGCCTGGGCAATATCAATGCCATTGTCCAGGAACTGCATGACAGGTTGTTTTCCCTGGGCGCGCTGGAGAAATACCTGCGCGACGATGAAGTGACCGACATACACGTATTCGGCACCCGAATAATGGTTGAAAAGAACGGCTGCCTTTACGAGGACAGCGAAGGGTTTCTGAACGAGGAAGAAGTGCGGCTGGTAACCGAGCGTATAGCGTCCCAGGCGGGCAAGGAAATATCCGAGGCCGTGCCTTCCATTGACGCGGAACTGTACGACGGCAGCCGGGCCATTGTCATCATCCCGCCCGAGGCCGAAAAACCGTACATCACTATCCGCCGGCACACCATGATGCACCGGGTGAAAGCCGGGCTGGAAGAACTGGCTGAAACCCTGGGCGGGCTGGACACGGAATATTTCCGCCGTATCGTGAAGGAACGGAAAAACATCCTCGTCTGCGGCCAGACCGGGGCGGGCAAGACAACCCTGATCAACGCCCTGGCGAAGGAAATCCCGCGTATGCACAAGGTGGCCGTGCTGGAGGACACAAGGGAACTGGAACTTGACCTGCCCTATGTCATGTACCTGAAAACCAGGGAAGGGACCGAGGACGTAAAGCCCATAACATACAGCACCATACTGCAGGACTGCCTGCGCAGCCGCCCGGCGCGGATCATCCTGACCGAGGTCCGGCACCCGCGGGCGGCCTATGAACTTATCCAGTGCCTGAACTCCGGCCATCTCGGGTCCATGACCACCATCCACGCCAACAGCGCCATGGACGGCCTGTACCGGCTGGAAACCCTCATCCAGGAACACAGCAACTTAACCACCAAGATAATCCGCCAGTTAATCGTGCGGGTTATAGATGTTGTTGTGTCCATAGTGCTGAAAGAAGATGAGGACGGGAATGTCTGTGGCCGGGAGATCAGGGAAGTGGTGGAAGTGGAAAAAACCCTTGACAGTGGCCGGTACATGGTCCGGTTGGTGGGCGGAACAGACAAAAAGCAAGGGGGTGAGGCGGGTTGTTAGCGGCAGTAATGCTTGCAGCTTTGGCGGGTTTTGTACTGACAATACTCATTGCAGGCTACAGAGAAGAGAGAGAAGCAGTTCTCAGGCAGAAGGTTGAACGCCAACTGATCAAGGGGGTAAAGACAAAATTTAGTTGGCTGGAATTTGTCGGCCTGGGGCGTTTGCTGGAAAACTTACAGCAAAAAATTATTGAGGCTGGCTGGGAAAAGGACCCGGAGGATATGATGCTGGTGCTTTTTGCCCTGGCTATGCTCCTGTTTGTCATGGGTATCGTCATGGGCCTGGGCCTGCTGGCCGTGTTCCTGCCGGCGGCCCTGTTCGCCGTGTTCTATTATTTCCTGAACGCCCAGGCCAAAAAACGGATAAGGCTGACGGAGGAAGAAATGCGCTACGCCCTGAGTGAAATGATCTCATCGCTCAAGGTGCGCCCGAACCTGGAAAGCGCCATCCGTTACGCCCTGCAGAACGCCAGGGAACCGCTGAAAACCCAGTTGCAGAACGTGCTGGACGCCGTAACAGCCGGGCATGTGCTGGACGACGCCCTGGACATGTTTGCCAGGAACACGGGCAGCACCATCATTGCCGCCTGGGCGGACAATATCAGGTTTGCCCGGCAGGCCGGCACAGACCTGGCGGAAGCCTGTATGCGGAGCATGAAGCAGATAAAGGTGAAACAGCAGTTGAAGGAAGAAAAGCGCGTGGCTGCCACGACGGCCAAAAGCACGGTGGCAGGGATAGTTATAATACTGTGCCTGACCATCTGGTTCATGGCGTCCGGGAACGATGACTTCATCAGGGCTGTGCACACAACCATCGGCAGGGGGGTGGTAGCTTACGCCGTCATAAGCATGGCGGCGGCCAGTTGGTATATCAAAAAGCAGATCGATGACTAATAGGATTAGCGCGGGAAAACCCCGGAACTAATTCCGGGGATGGGAGTGCGCACTCTCAAAAGTAAAGCGGCGGCCTGATGGCGACCGCATAGAGGCTACTTGTACAGCCTGCCAGGCTCCTGATGGAGACCTGGGAATCCTCGCGTTTTAACGCGGGGAGGAAGTCAAGGAAGGAGATGATCTGAGGTTGCTGGCAGCAGCAGGCGAAACAAAAAGGAACTGGTTGCTGAACAGGTGCGCGGTAAGCCGGGATACGGTGAAGAAGGTTCTTCGCAACGACAGCTTATACGACAGAATAGACCTGGAGTTAAAGGCGGTTGGCGGGGTGAACTACTATGGCCTGTTCCAGGTAAACAGCGCCGCCGAGTTTTTCGGGCTGCTGGCCCTGGTACTGGGCCTGCTGGTTGTGCTGACCGCCATCGCGATTGTAAACGGCGCTAACCTTATTGCCGTGGTGCTTGCCGGGCTGGGGCTGTTTATTCTGACCTATAACAGATACGCCGGCAAGGTAAAGAAATACAAGGCCAGGGTTGTGTCCGATACCGAACTGCCGCTGGTCCTGCAGACAATCGCCAATGCGGTCGAAGTTGGAATACCCTTTGACAATGCCATACGTTACATAGTCCGGACCAAAAAAGGCATAATCCGGGACATAATGGCCGAAGCCGTGGCGATAGCCGATACCGGCGTGCCGCTGGAAGAAGCACTGTTAAGCGTTGCGGACCGCGCCTTAAACCGCAGGTTCCTGAACCTGGTGCGCATTGTGGGCCAGGCGAAAAAATCCAATGCAAACGTCAGGGACCTGCTTCTGGAGCAGATTGACGAGATTGACGAGGAAGCCCGCAACGCCGCCAGGGAAAGGATGGGCAAGCTGAACACCAAACTGTTTTTCCCTATATTTATCGGGTTTTTCATACCCACAATAGCACTAGTGGCCCTGCCCATGCTGGTAAGTTTCATGGGCCTGGGCATCAAATTTTGATTTTATTTTAAGGAGGATGATTTTCTTATGTTCAACAAACTGGAAACAAAATTTTGGGAAATGCTTCTGCGCCTGAAAAACGACGAGCGCGGCCAGAGCGAACTGCTGTCAGCCATAGGTCTGCTGGCACTGGCAGTGGCAGTTCTGGTCATTATCTTCCCTCAGATAAAGCAGGCACTGACTGATGCCGTTAACCGGGTCATCACTTCTGTTACCACACTGTTTTAAACAAAAAACAAAAAGAGAGGGCTGTGTCGGGTCAAACCGGTCGGCCTTCTTTTTTTTGTGTTCAACATTTTTTAGATTTTTTAGAGGGGGAATTTTATGTCAGGTGTAAAAACAAAGAAAAAGGTTCTGTCATGTTTGCTCAGTCTTTTTTTGATTTTATTGCCGGTTCCCGGTCCCGCAATGGACCAAGCACTTGCAAGCGGGACGGAAATTCAAATAACATCTGATCCTGCAAACCAAGGTGCGCTTGCTTTTTATGGGGATAAAATAGTTTACCAGGACGACCGCAACGGCACTAACGACATCTATATGTACGACCTAGGTACTGGCACCGAAACTCAGATAACAACTGACCCTAATGATCAAAGCAACCCAGCTATCTATGGCGATAAGATTGTTTATGAAGATTATCGCAATGGGAATGCCGACATTTACATGTACAACCTGAACACTGGTACCGAAATCCAGATAACTAATGATCCGTTTAATCAAAGTATCCCTGCTATTTACGGCGATAAAATAGTTTACCAAGACGATCGTAATGGCAATAACGACATTTATATGTACGATTTAGCAACCGGCACAGAAACGCAGATAACCACCAATACAGCCGGGCAATATGAACCTGCTATCTATGATAACAAAATAGCATGGGTGGATGACCGCAACGGCAACTTTGACATCTACATGTACGACCTGGGCACCGGTAATGAAACTCAAATTACTTTTGACCCATCCAATCAAAGTGGTCCTGTCAATATTTATAATGACAAAATAGTGTGGGTTGATTACCGTGGTGGCACTGCTGACATTTACATGTATGATTTGACTATGGACAGAGAGGTTCCGATTGCCGTCAATTCTGCAGAACAATATTACTGCAACATTTATTTCGATAAAATTGTATGGGAAGATTGGCGCAACGGCAACGCCGACATCTATATGTACGACCTGAACACTGGCAGGGAAAACCAGATAACAAATGATTTGGCAAACCAAGGCAGTCCGATAATTTTGGGCGATAAAATAGCATGGGTAGATGACCGCAACGGTAACCTTGACATCTATATGTATATTCCACCTGTGCAGGCAGATGGCACCGAAACCCGAATAACAACCGACCCGGCAGATCAAGGAAAACCTGCCATTTACGGTGATAGAATTGTATATGAGGACAATCGCAACGGAAACGGCGACATCTACATGTACGACCTGAGTACCGGTACAGAAACCCGGATAACAACTGACCCGGCAAACCAAACAAATCCTGCCATTTACGGGGACAAAATAGTTTACCAGGACGACCGCAACGGGAACAACGACATTTACATGCACGACCTGAGTACCGGCACCGAAACCCAGATAACTAATGATCCGTTTAATCAAAGTATCCCTGCTATTTACGGCGATAAAATAGTTTACCAAGATGACCGCAACGGCACTAACGACATCTACATGTACGATCTGAGTACCGGTACAGAAACCCGGATAACCACCAATACAGCCAATCAATATGAACCTGCTATCTATGATAACAAAATAGTATGGATAGATGACCGCAACGGCAACTTTGACATCTACATGTACGACCTGAGTACCGATAATGAAACTCAAATTACCAACAATTTGGCATACCAGTATCACCCCATAATTTATGGGAACAAAATAGTGTGGTCAGATGAGCGCAACGGCACCCAGGATATTTACATGTACGACATAAGCACAGGAACGGAAACCCCTCTTATAACTGATCCGTTAAACCAGGAGAAACCTGTCATTTATGAAGATAAAATTGCATATATAGAAGATAATGGCTCATATGTTTATATGTACGACCTGACAACCGGAGTTAAAACTCAAATAACCACTAACCCAGAGAGTTATCCTGATCACGTAGCTATTCATGGTAATAGAATTGTATGGGAAGATTGGCGAGATACTGTCAACTGGACCAGTGATATTTATATGTTTACGCTGGCTCAGCCCGACACCACTCCGCCAGCAGTGACACCTTCCGTTATAGGCGGAACCTTTAGGGAGCCGCAGGTTGTAACATTTACCACAGATGAACCGGCAACGGTATATTACACAACGGACGGCTCTGACCCGACTGTTTCCGGTATTGTATACAGTGAGCCCATAACGATTGACACAACCACTACCTTGAAATATTATGCCGTTGACAGTGCTGGTAATGCTTCGGCGGTAGAAGCACAGAATTATGTAATAGATACCGTTGCACCTACCATTACCGCAGCTCCGGCACCGGGGACATACACGACGGCTCAAACAGTTTATTTGACAGCCAATGAACCGGCGACGATATACTACAGCTTCGATAGCACCAACTGGACAGTTTATACAGAACCGGTGAGTATCAATAACACCGTAACCCTGTATGTTTACGGTATTGATGCTATGGGCAACACAAGCGCAACGCAGGCATTCAATTACACCATAAATATCAGCACCACCTCAGCCAGTTCCGGCGGTTCCAGCAGCAGTCCGGGCACCACCAGCCCGACAAGTACAGAACAGCCCCAAACAACTGTTGTCACATTAACCGGCACTATCAGCAACACAGTAGTAGACCCGGCCAAAGGGCCAAGCTTCACCGACGCAGTACACCACTGGGCTGTGAGAGAAATAGCCGCAGTGGAGCAGTTGGGGCTGATGAAAGGGTACAACAACCAATTCTTTCCCGACCGGAACATCACCCGCGCCGAGTTTGTGGTAACCCTGATGAACGCATTGGATATACCGGAGGACCTGCCGGACACCGGCAAATTTGATGATGCCGACCAGATACCGGGCTGGGCAAAAGACAAGATTCAAGTGGCCAAACAGTTAGGTTTGGTGGTAGGCTATGAGGACAATACCTTCCAGGCGTCCAAAACCATTACCAGGGCGGAGATGGCAGTGATAATGGCAAAATACCTGTACATTACCGGGCAGGACCTGTCGCAGTTAACCGGTACCGTATCGTTCGCCGACAAACTGCCTGACTGGGCCGAAAACTCGATTAAGGCATTAACCACCGCAGGTATTGTGAAAGGGTACCCCGACGGCCTGTACCGCCCGGGCAGGAACATTACCCGCGCGGAAACGGCGGTAGTTGCCTATGAAGCAATAGGACTGATCCGCGAACACAAAAACATAGACAAGCTGGCAGTAGCCAGGAAAATCAACGCATATTAGAAAGGCGGGCAAATAGCCCGCTTTTTTTTTGTGATGCCAAATAGAGAGGAGGAATTTATCGTTGAAAATACTGCTGATAACAAACGACTACGATCTGATAGGTAAGGCCCAGCAAACAGAACACAGCGTCATATCGACCACTACAATATCTGGAGCAACCGATCTGCTGAAACAGCACAATTTTGACATGATTGCACTCGGCGTACCATACTGTGACCTGCCGGACATAGAGGCAGGTTTTAAAAAGAAGTATAAGAAGGTAATTAAAATACGCGGCAAAGACTTTATTATTCCCGGCGATGATAAAGCCGAAGCGTCAAAAACATCTGAACAGCAATCGTTACAGCCACCTGCACCGTCCCGTGCCGGAGCACAGCAGGTACAGACAACCGTTCAGCCTGTACAGCCAAAACAGCCTGAAGCGAGACCACCGGAACAGCCGCGAACGGTGGCACAGTTGCAGGCGGCACCGCAAAAACCTGCGGCGGAGCCGGTAAGAACCGAACCGGTAACGGCAGGCAGTAAACCTCCGTCAGACCTGCTCCGGAGCTGCCGGCAGATACTGCTGATCAGCCAGAACAGGGAAACCATAGTTGCTGTCCGTGAAGGTCCCCACGGCGGGAAAACCACGGTCGCCGTGTCCCAGGCATCGGCAAAACAGATAATGACCGGGAAACCCGTTGACCTGGTTATTTTCGACCTCAACGAAACACCCGCATTTGACTACGGCTGTCCGGTAATCAGGCTGGGCACGGATATACCTGTCAGTGACCTTTCGGAGCCGCAGGAAAAGCTCCGGGAAGATAATCAGGAAGAAACATGGGCAGAAAAACCGGGTGGAACGTCAGGCGGTAAACCTGTGGAAGAAAAATCCGGGACGCTGACAGAACCGGTGCCGGAAAAGCAGGCTGAACCGGAGCCCGCACCCGTGCCGGAAGAACCGGGTGCACCGGCAGCGGACAATTCGGTCCCCGTACCGGAAACCCGGAATACCGTGGCAGCGGCCCTGGCTGATGAAGGACCTCCCAAAGCCCGAACTCAGCCGGGACAAACAGAAAGCGATATACTGCTGGACAGCGACCTGTTTGAGTATGCCGTGGGACCTGCGCCGTTGGTTGTGGGCGACGACGAAGAAGCCGGGCAGGCGGATGAGGGCGAAGGGCTTCTCGGCCACCTTGAACGGCTGACACAGACGGCAAAAAGGCAGATCAACGAAATAACCGGGACAGCCGCAAAAGCGGGGGGTATTGGAAGCATACTGGGAGGAACCGTTAAAAACCTGAGAAAGCCGGGTAAAAAACAGCAGAAGGTCAAAAAAATATACCAGCATGTAATCGGGATAACCGGCACCAAAGGCGGGCTTGGCCGGACCACCCTGGCGCTGGACATGGCACAGGAACTGAGCAGGGATGCAAGCGTACTTATAATTGACCTGAATTTCCAGGCCGGCGGATCAGACCTTTCATACCTCGCCGGATTACCCCAGGTCCCCAATTTTTTGACCTTCAGGAGCGAAAAACTCCTCCAGGAAGCCGTTTGCTGGTGCGGGGGAATATCTATATTGCAACCCCCTCCCTGTGATGCCTTACAGGCGAAATTAGAGCCCTCTGACGTTGAATTTGCGGTCGGGGAGGCAGTACGTAATTACGATGTTATTATAATCGACCTGCCGGCCACTGAAGATGCAGTGTGTGCCGCGGCCAGGCAGCAGGTTACAGCCACTGTCATTATGACCTCTGGCAGCATGACAGAGGTCAACAGGCTGTTGAAGAAAGTGGAGCAATGGCCCCGGCCCGTGGTGGTTGTAAACGGCAGTAACGAAGCCAAAGCAGAAAACCATATACAAACTGCAACCTGCTGGCTGCTGCCGAAGAAAAA
The DNA here is from genome assembly GCF_001263415.1 of Thermincola ferriacetica. Classification (NCBI taxonomy): domain Bacteria; kingdom Bacillati; phylum Bacillota; class Clostridia; order Eubacteriales; family Thermincolaceae; genus Thermincola; species Thermincola carboxydiphila. Next base: position 59,518 of record NZ_LGTE01000004.1, on the reverse strand, counting down.
CAGCAGTGATTACCGTTCGGTGGTGGAAGCGCTGGCGGAATCAATTATTACGTCCAGATAGGGAAAGGCGGTTGATGTTATTTGCTGGACTTGTGCAGTTTAAGTAACGGGAAAGACATATATCTTGCCAGGCACCACGCCGGGACGGCGTTCTATGCCACAGGCATCGCCCTGGCCGCAGGACTGGACGCAGAACGCATAAGCGCTCTGCAGATAGCGGCTTTGGTACACGACATAGGGAAGATAGGCGTACCGCTGGCCATACTTCAGAAAAACGGTCCATTATCATCGGAAGAATGGCTGATAATCAGGCAGCACACCATTGTCGGCGCGGAAATCTTTCTGCAGAAATACCGGTACATGGACAGATATGCAGAGGAGATAGTTCTTGCCATTAAACACCACCACGAGCGCTGGGACGGAACCGGCTACCCGGACGGACTGAAAGGGGAACAAATACCGTATTTGGCACGGATACTGGCGATTGCGGACAGCTTCGACGCCATGACCGGCGGACGCCCGTACAGGGAGCCGCTTGATACCGCCGCCGCCGTAAAGGAAATCGAAAAAAACATGGCAATCATGTATGACCCGGCACTGGCAGCCTGTGCTGTTCGGGTGCTGGCAAAAAACAATATTTTTTTAAAAGGGGATGATAAATGTGTTAATTTCGGTTGATCTTGGGTATGGGTTTACAAAAGCAGTGAAGGAAAACGAAGAAAAAGTAATCTTTCCGTCAACCCTGGCCATGGGCGGGGTTGAAATGCTGCTGGAATACTGTGACAGCAGTATTGGGCACAGACTGACGGTGAAAAAACCGGGCGAACCGGAAGCCAGCGACTACTATATTGGTGACCTGGCGTTAAAAAGCGGGCGGGCAGTACAGGGCAGCCTGGCAAGGGACAAGCACCTGCAGCAGAACTCCGTATTGTTCGCTCTGACCGCGGCCTATCTTTTAGGCGCGGAAGGCCCTGTGGACCTGGCCCTGGGCCTGCCTATAGCGTACTATCGGACACAGAAGGACGACCTGAAAAAGACGTTTCAGGGCGTGGAAGCACAGTTATCGGTCAACGACGGGCCGGAGCGCATGATCTGTTTCGACAGCATCCATGTGTTCCCGCAGGGTGTGGGGGCAATATATGCCGGGGGCATCACTCTGCCGGAAACCGGCCTGGTAGGCGTTGTGGACGTTGGTTATCACACAACCGATTACCTGCTGCTTGAGTGCGACAACGGATCTGTACAGCCAATACCGGCGTATGCCGGTTCCATAGAAGTAGGGGCCGGCACAACCATGCAGATGTTTGGCGATCAGTTCACACAGAAAGTTGGGATACCGCTTAACCTGCCGAACATCCAGGGCATGTGGAAACGGGACCGGCTGACTGTCCGCGGCAAAGAAATTGACGTTGCAGGGATAAAGCGTAAGGCCAGGGAAATGTCTGTCTCAGCTATAGCGGACGGCCTGCAGAACGCCTGGACAGAAAAGATAGATTTTGTTGACCAACTGATTTTCTGCGGCGGCGGTGCGCTGGAGTTCGCCGAAGGGTTGAAACAGTATTTTCCCAACATGCACCTGATACCGGACGCCCAGTTTGCCAACGCAAAAGGTTTTCTGAAAATGGCCCAAACAGGGCGGTAACACAAGAAGCACAAGGGAAGGTGTATTTACCTTTTCTTGTGCTTTTTTTGACACGTGAAGTGCTTACGGCGGCAAGGGTTGAGGGTGCGAAAAAGAGGTCATTTGTCAGTTAGATTTCCAAGTAAAGTTTATTTTGTATACAGGTTAGCGTGAAACAATGGCAGGGTGGCAGGAAGAGGGTTAAGTGTATACACTAAAAACCCAGTAAAATCAAGGGTTGAGGGTATAAAAAAAGGCAAAATGTATACAGCAGAAAAGTGTATACAAAAACGCAAAAAAGATGGTTTAAACCCTCGATATGACAGGGTTTATTTTGTATACAGGTTAGCGTGAAATAATGGCAGGGTGGCAAAAAGTGGATTGGGTGTATACACTAAAAACCCAGTAAAATCAAGGGTTGAAGGTATGAAAAAAGGCAAAATGTATACAGCAAAAAAGTGTATACAAAAACGCAAAAAAGATGGTTTAAACCCTCGATATGACAGGGTTTATTTTGTATACAGGCAGGTGTGAAACAAGGCAGAGTGAGCCGGAAAAGCCTATGGTGTATACAAAATAAACCTTACAGCGGCAAGGGATAGAGGTATAAAAAAAGCAAAATGTATACAGCAAAAAAGTGTATACAAAAACGTAAAAAAACAGGCTTAAACCCTTGCGGGAGTAGGGTTTATTTTGTATACAGGTTAGCGTGAAACAATGGCAGGGTGGTAGGAAGGAGGTTGGGTGTATACACTAAAAACCCAGTAAAATCAAGGGTTGGAGGTATGAAAAAAAGCAAAATGTATACAGCAAAAAAGTGTATACAAAAACGTAAAAAAACAGGCTTAAACCCTTGTTGGAGTAGGGTTTATTTTGTATACAGAAAAAACAACGCGAAAGGAGTGTCTATTTATGCCAAAAGTTAAAAGAGACACGGATGATGCCAGCCGTGTCATCTCAATCAGGTTTCCTGCGGATCATCCAGTTTGGGACCATCCCGAAGGCAACCGGTCCGATTACGTTCGTTATTTAGTAGACATGGGCCTGTTAGTGGCTTACCAAACGAATGACATTGAAGCTATCCGCCAGGACGTGCTGGCTTTACGCCACAGCGACATCCGGGAAATAAAGCAGTTGCTGCAGGAAGTAAGGGACAGGCTGAACAATGTACAGCCGTTGCAGAACCAGGCAACAGAACCGGCACAGGAAGAAAAACCAAAGTCAGACCTTGGGTTGGACCCGCGCCTGATCAACGCGCTGGACGACTTTTTGAAAATATGAGAGGAGGTCATAGTACCCACGGCTAAAGCCGTGGGCTTGTGTCAAGCACAAGCCCGGCTATGACCAGCCTGAGCGCTTTATGCGCTACGTTATTCCGGTCATGACACCCTGGGGTGCTTCTCCAGCCCCAGGCCCTGTCGTCCGGCATTAAACAGGCCTGTCGGGTAACAGCCAGTGTGCCGGGCATAGGAAGCCGGGATAACATAGGCGAGGAGAGACGCCGGTAAGGCGCGTAACCAGGCCCGTAAGGGCACTCCAAAAGGAGGAGAGATGGATGGTATTTGTGTTGGACAAGCACAAGAAACCGCTAATGCTCTGCACCGAGAAGCGTGCAAGGCTGCTGCTCAAAAGGGGCAGGGCGGTAGTCCACCGTATGGCTCCCTTCACAATCCGGCTAAAAGACCGGGTGGTGGAAGAAAGTGAGCTGCAGCCATTGAGGTTAAAGTTGAAACCAGGTGCAAAAGCGAGCGGCATAGCCGTATTGCGAGAGGTTGATTCCCGGAAGTCCGAGGCCGTGTTTCTGTGCGAGATACACCACAAGCCGGGGATAAAGCAGAGCCTGGACAACCGGCGCAATTTACGGCGCAGCCGCCGGAACCGCAGGACCCGCTACCGCAAGCCCAGGTTTGACAACAGAAGAAGGCCGGAAGGCTGGCTGCCGCCGTCATTGCAGGCAAGGGTGGAACTGACAGCCAATGCAGTTAACAAGCTGCTGAAACTTGCACCAATAACAGCCATATCTGTCGCGTTGTTTAAATTCGACACTCAGAAGCTGCAGGACCCTGAAATATCAGGTGTCGAGTACCAGCAGGGGGAATTGTTTGGCTACGAAGTAAAGGAATACCTGCTGGAGAAATGGGGCAGGAGATGCGCCTACTGCGGTAAAGAAGGCGTACCTCTGGAGGTGGACCATGTCGTACCCCGGAACCCGAAATATGGGCCGAAAGGCACTGACCGCGTCAGTAATTTAACGCTGGCGTGCGAGGCATGTAACAAAGCCAAGGGCAATCTTCAGCCGGGAGATTGGCTGGAGGAGCTGAAACAATCCAAACGCCAAATTGACGCGGTACGGGCAGCGAATTTGGAGAAGGTGCTGACGCAGTTGAAAGAACCGTTGCGGGACGCAGCCCTGATGAACGCGACCCGGTGGGCGCTGTACGACCGGCTCAAAGGAACCGGCTTACCGGTGGAGTGCGGCACCGGAGCGCGTACCAAATACAACCGTCTCAGGACGGGCCTGCCCAGGACCCACTGTTTTGACGCCTGCTGTGTTGGCGGGAGTACGCCCGACGAAATCATAATCGGGCAGGAATATGCCCAGGTCTGGTCTGCCAAAGGCCGGGGTACCCGGAAGATGTGCAACACAGACAGATACGGTTTTCCGGTCGGTCACCGCAGCAGAGGGAAATTTCATTTTGGCTTCCAGACCGGAGACCTGGTTGTGGCCGAGATTCCAAAAGGCAAATATACCGGTCGCTGGACAGGCCGCGTGGCTGTCCGTTCATCCGGGTATTTCGACATAAAAGACGGGTCAGGCAGAAGAATCTGTCAGGGAGTATCCTGGAAATACATGCGTATAGTCCAGCGCAATGACGGCTGGCAGTACGAGAAACAAAAAATTGCGCAGAGAGGAGGGAAACAGAAAGGCCGCATTCCTCCCACGGCTGAAGCCCGTGGGCTTCCTGCGGCTTTTCTGTGATGTATTTGAAAAGACATGCAGACAGGCAGATGTATCGCATGTACAAAAGGCAGGAATTTCTTGAAAAGGAGCTGGCCGAGAATATAAACAGCGCATTGGAAAACATAAGCACTGCCATGGCTCATCTTTATAAGCTGGCTGACAAGTACCAGCATGCCATGCGGGACCCCGACTTCAGTCCATATGACAGCGCGGTTCTGCCATATGATGTGGCGGTGTCCGCCGAACAGCCAATAGCCGTACAGATAGTAATATGGGAAACCCCGCCCCCAATCTGGAAAGCGAATCCGTTTGTGCGTGACAAGGTTCACAGGGCGCTGCGGGAAGTCTGGCAGACAACATTCCAGGAAGCTGCCGAAAAGGCAGTTGAAAAACTCAGGGAGATCTATGGCAGCGAGTTCAGGCCCATCGAAAAGGCGGCCCTGATAGTAAAAACATGCTATCCCAATTCAGTAGAACGGGACCATGACAACTACATGATCAAGTTTGCCAATAACGGCCTGCGAGGGCTTGTGTTATATGACGACAGTTATTTTTACGAAAAATACATCGTTTGCTGTTCCGAAACACACCATATTCAGCCACATATAGAAATACTTGTAAAAGAAATAACTCCGGAAGTCGAAGAATTTTTCCAGCAGTGGACCAGTTTTAAGCACAAGATCGAGCCAGTAAACGATAAAAGCCAATGGTATTAGGAAATATAAAATTCAAGATGGTTCCATAAATATAAAAACAAAAAAAATTGCCATAAACCCTTGTGGCAGTAAGGCCGACGCCTATTTTTTTGTTGCAAATACATGTTTTTATATTTTTTCTCAAAATTGTATAAAACCTTGATGCTCTAGGCATCAGCAGTGATTGCGCAAAATTACGGTTTTTATACTAAAAAACAGCTGCAAGTGCTACATAATCTAAGGATGACCTGATTCAGCAGTATGCAAGGCAAAAACACAAAATTTTGCGCAATCAAGGAATTGCTTTGGGCAGGAATGGGCAGGGGAGAAAACAGGGCAGAAAGGGGGCAGGTGTGCTGGTAATAGAGGAAAAAGATGGCAGAAAAAACAGGGTGGTGAGATTGGATTGGAGGGTCAGAAAAAAGTGGTAATGGCAGAGGAACTGATGGGCAGGATATGCAGGAGGGATTTTGAAGTATTGACGGCATTGAATAGATTTGGGATGTTGTCGGCAGGGCAGATAAAAGATATTTATTATAACGGAGCGCAGTACGGTTACCATCGCCTGAGGCTGCTGAGCCGGAGGGGGCTGGTGGCGGACCGACCGTTATTGGGCAGTGGGCAGACAAGCCAACAGTCAAAGCGTGTGTGCAGAAAAATAACGAGCATGTATGCGCTGACGGCGGAAGGTGCCCGGCTGATAAGCGGCCAGGCGCGGCGTGTGAAAAACGAATATCTGCACAAATACTTTTTAATCGGCGAGATATACAGGCAGTTAGTGGCGGAGGGGATCATAAACCCGAGTGAATGGCTGACCGGGCTGGAAATAAAATCGCAGTACAAAAACATATTGAAAACCAACACAATAAGCGCAGCAATACTGCGCGACAGACCGATAGGCTTGTACATAGCCGACAGCAGGAAGCAGAAGGACTTGACGGCGCATGAGAACAGCATGGCCCAGGGGTTCGACCGCCATCACGTATTGATAGCCAAATATCCCGGTGAGGTGAGGCAGCAGATTACCAACCACATACAGCCAGGGCCGGTGACCGTATTAAGTTTTGACGAAGCGGCGGAATGGCTGGGCAGGCACCTGCGCGCAGCCAACGAACGGCGGGACACGGTGAAAGAAGCCCTGAACAAAGGTGTAAAAGCCCTGAAGTCCAAAAACAAGACGCTGGAGATCCGCCCGACAGGAGCCGTACTGGTGCCGGCATACCATGTCACCGGCTACCGCGAGTTTTACCTGGTGGAGTACGCCACCCGGAACGAGAACGTGCTGGCGGTGATCAGGGACAGGATAAAGCGCGGGCAGGACCATTTCATGGTTATTGTGGCCGACGACGAGCAGGAGCGCATAGTACGGACCGTACTGGGCGACAGCCCGTATGTAAAGACATTAATGCTATAGTATAGAAGGGCAGGTGGCGTTGTTGGACAAAACCAGACTGACGGAAGAAACAAAGCTAATCGCCGCCATACTTCCCCCGATAAACCTCATACTAACCGCGGCGGTGATATGGCGAGCGGGGTTGTACCCGCTGGCCCTGGCAGCAGTACCCGTAGGGGTGTTTTTTTATGCCCTGACGGAGCACCGGCAGGTATGGCTGACATCACAGTACCCGGCCTGGGCGGGGCTGGCGCAGGGCGTGATCAACCCGCTGTTTTTTCACCTGAACGCCGGGTACCTGGACCCGTCGGGCGTGATGGCGCAGGCGCTGGGCGTGATAATCGCCGGAGCCGTGCCGGCGGTACTGCTGATAAAGCATTTGCTGACCGGGGAGCTGGGTTTAAAGACCACCATACCTCTCCCGTTGCCCGGCATAAAACCGAACAGCGGCGACCGGTTAAAGACCTGGCCGTGGAACGGCAGACTGGAGGCAGAGATATGCCGCGACAGAGAAGGGGCCCCGGTGGTAATACCGAGCCTGAACCGGTTCACCCACATTATGGTGGCCGGCGGACCAGGCAGCGGCAAGACCAGCGCCGTGTTCAAGCGCCTGATCTGGCAGGACCTGAAGGTGATAAAGAACGGCACACCGCTGGGCCTGACCCTGGTGGAGCCCGACGGCGAGACCGTGTACGAAGTGGCGGAATGGTGCAGGAAACTCGGTTTAAAGCACGTACTGATCGACCCCATAAATCCCGACACCTGCCGGTTTAACCCATTGGACGGCGAACCCGAGTCCGTGGCCGAGACCATGCGGCTGATCCAGAGAAACCTGTTCGGCAAGCAGGAAGCCTTTTTTGCGCAGGCCCAGGAACAGCACGCCAAGCAGACCTACCTGCTGATGAAACGTCTGCGTGGCAACGACCTGTATTTAAACGAGATATACGAACTCCTGCTTGACCAGGAGAAGCTGAAACTGGTGGTCAACGAATACCGCCGGCGGTTTGGCGAGGACGACACCTTTTTATACTTCGAGCACGAAGTCTTTGGCCGGCTGGCCGACAAGATCCACCAGTTTGCCATGGGCGCGCGGCTGCAGTTGGGCGATATAATCTCCAACCCGCACATCAGCCGGGTGTTCATGGGGAAATCCGACATAGACATGGACCGGCACATCAACGAGGGCGGCATTCTGCTGGCAACGACCCGGATGGGCGAGCTGGGCAAGCTGGGCGACATTTTCGGCCAGTTTCTGATCATGCAGTTGCAGAACGCCGTATTCCGGCGCCCCGGTGACGAATGGACCCGTGTACCGCACATGCTGTATATCGACGAGTTTCCGCGTTACGTGAACGCCGACTTTGAACGGCTTGCGGCCATAGGGCGGAAATACCGGTGCGCGTGCCACATAGCCCTGCAGAGCTTCGGCCAGTTGAAGCTGGCCGGGGTACCCAGCTTCCTGGATACCATGCTGACCATAGTGAAGAACAAGATCGTGTTTGGCGGTTTGGGGTATCCCGACGCCGAGCTGTTGAGCAGGACCCTGGGCGAACAGGAGCGCACCGACCGCAGCATCACCGTGGACGACCATGTACTGTTTCCGAGCCTGAAATTGCAGCGTAAGCTGACCGAACGCCAGGTACTGCAGAAGCGCTGGACCCCGACCGACATCATGGAACTGCCGCCTGGCAAGGTCATGTGCAGCGTGGTGGGAGCCAACAACCGGCTGTTTATCGGCGAGGGCAGTGTCATCCCGCCGGGCGAACTGGCCGGGCTTATAAAACGTGAGTTGAGGCAGTACGGAATGCCGGACATTGAGTTAATCGACGACATGGCCCCGGAGGTCACCGAGGCAACCGTGGCCGGCCTGCGCGACAGGCTGGAGGGCAGCGTAAGTGCAGTGGATGATGTGGGGATAAACACGAACACAGACGCGAAGGGGGACTGGTACTGATGCAGGAAGCAAAACAATTACAGCATCAGCCTGACGAATACGAGGTATTGATAAAATTAAAGGCAGAGCTGGAGGAGTACAGAGAGACATGCGGACAGTTGGAATACCTGAAAACCCAGCTTGACGGCCTGAAGAAAGAAGTATCGCAGTTGAAGAAACAGAAAACCGAGCTTGTGTACGACCTGATCGACATAACCCAGGCAAAGAAAAAACTCGCCGATGACGACCCGGCGATACTGTTTATGCGCCTGTTGAGGAAGGCGGTTAAACCCTTATGGGAGGCAAAAGCCGAGATGGAATACTACCTGACCCGCATGGGGGAACTGACCCCCCGGCAGGCGCAGGAGATAGAGAAAAACCGGGACTTTTTAAAGTCCCTGGTGGATATGCTTAACCAAAAACTTAATTAAGGAGGCTGATGTATCCATGAGTGTAGGCAACATTGAATTTATCGAGGGTTATAAGCCCGAGCAGGCGGAGGCAGTAAGCAATCCATGGGAAGAAATATACCGCCGTTTGATGAACCGGCAGTACATCCACGGCGTGGCGAGAGGGGTTCATACAGGCGAACAGGGAAAGACCCTGCTGGTGGACCTTGGCCTGGGCGAGGATATAACCGGCGAAGTGCCGGCAGACAAGGCCGGGCTGAGGGGCAAACAGAAGCTGGAACACCTGCTTGGCCGTGAACTGCTGTTCAAGATCGAGCGCGTGGACCGGGCGGCAGGGGTGGTTTATTTAAACCGCAGGGAAGCGCTGGAAGAAATCTACGAAAAGACCTGGTCCGAACTTGAGGAAGGCCAGGAACGGACAGCGGTGATCAGGAAGATAGACCCGGTCCGGCGTTTGATCTACGTGGACATTGGCGGTGTCCTGGCCTTTCTGTTTATGAGCGAATACGGCTGGGGCTGGATGGACAGCAGCGGACTGAAGATCGGCGAAACATTTCGTGTAAAAGTGACCAAAATTGACACGAAGAAGAAGCGCGTATTTGTAAGCCGGAAGGCGCTTATACCCGACCCCTGGCTTGGTGTGGACAGGTACAAAAAAGGCAGCGTATGGGCCGGCACCGTCCGCGGCGTGGTGGAAACCGGCGTAATCGTAAACCTGGAACCCGGCATAGACGTAAAGACCCTGCACCCGGTATTCCGCGTCAGGCCCGGCGACCAGGTCCAGGTGAAGATAACCATGTCCAACTACGAGGCCAGGCGTCTAAAGGGCCGCATAATACGCATTATAAAACAGGCTGAATAGAATTTTTCCCGATGGGCAGGGAACGTGCCGGAGATTGGCGCAGTCCCTGCCCTTTTTTTGTACACCCTTCTCACCCTTCTTTGGCAGGCCGGGCCCCTGACAGGGTCATGCGCCTGCCTCTTTTTTTGACACCACTCCTTTTCACAGGCAGGACAGTGTCCGGAAACCCGGCGCTGTTCCTGCCTCTTTTTTTGCGAGGACAAAAAACAAACTGAGTAAGGAGTGGTGGAGATGGTAGTCAACAACCAAAACCGGACCCAAAATTGGTTCAGCGCCAGCAAAGCGATTTTTGAGATGGAAAACCTGACAGAACACGACATCGGTCAACCACCCCCGCTTACAGAAGCGGGGGCTTGCCCTGGCGGGGGCAGGGGCAACAGGCTGACTAGGCGGCCCAGTGCTCAGTAGAACAGAGAGCTGGGCAGGGGTCTGCGGGGCTACGTAATCACTTCCGGGTGTTTCGCCAGCCCGGACTATGTGAGGCAGAACCGCTGAATGCCGCGGCTGGGACAAGACCGGCCTAAGCCCTGCGGACATCGCCGAGGCGACAAACACTCCGAAAGGAGGCGGAGTATCCGCGATGTTCAAAAGAGTACCGGTGGTGGGCGTGGACGGCAAGCCGCTCATGCCCACCACTCCAAGGAAGGCCAGGCTGCTGATAAAAGACGGCCTGGCAAAGCCCAGGAGAAATAAGCTGGGGCTGTTTTATATCCAGATGACCAGGCCGGTAGGAGAAGAAATCCAGCCGCTGTCCCTGGCTGTGGACCCCGGCGCGAAATACGACGGAGTGGCCGTAGCATCGCACCGGCAGGTGGAGATACGCGCGATGGCATTTCTTCCGGACGACGTGCCGAAAAAGATGGATGCCAGGCGGAACCTGCGCCGTGCGCGACGGTACCGCAACACACCGCGTCGTCCGGCCCGGTTCGACAATCGGAAAAGGGACGGGTACTGGCTGGCTCCCACGCAGAGGTCGAAGGTGGAAACCCGGCTCAAGGTAGTCCGTGAGTTATGCATGGTATACCCTGTTCGGCTGATCGTCACCGAGGACGTGCGGTACAACCACTACCGTTTCAGGGACGGGAAATACTTCTCCACCGTCGAGATCGGCAAAACGTTAACGTACCGGGAATACCGGAAGCTGGCCGTCCTGAAGCTGGTGGAGGTAGCCGACACCGACGCCTGGCGGGAGAAATTCGGCCTGCAAAAACAGACCGACAAAAAGTGGGAGCAGGTACCTGCGACCCACGCCAACGACGCCGTGGCAATGCTGATTGGGGTAACGGGCTGTCAAAACGCCGACGCGCCTTTCTATGTCTGGCGGAGACTTCAATACGCCAGGCGGAGCCTGCACCGGCAGAACCCGCAAAAGGGCGGCATTAGACCGCGCTTTGGCGGCACCGCCAACGGCGGATTTTTCCGCAAAGGCGACTGGGTGGAAGCGGAGAAAGCCGGAAAGACCTATCGGGGTTGGGTGTGCGGCCTGCCGACGGATATATCGAAGGTACTGGGCATAGCTGATGCCGATGGAAAAAGGATCGGGCATTTCAGTCCGAGAAAAGCAAGGCTGCTGGCCAGGTCAACAGGATTTTCCTGGAAATTAGCAGTCTGAGTAAAGGCAGGATATGTTGTGGAGCGGAACAACCCCAACGACAGCCACGACAGGACAAAGCAGTATAAGGTAGATGTGGACAGGGTGTTGCAGGATTTACTGAATCTCGGCTGCACAGTGAAAGACTTTTTACTGGCGAGAGGGGTGTATTAGTATGGCTGAAAACACATACCGTTTTCTGCACTGGTTGATGGCAGAAGGGTGTTGCTTTAGGAGAAGGGAAGGGGGTAATTATGGGAGATCTGACACAAGATAAACCTCAACCGGACAGACTAATGATAAACGAGGTTGATCCAAGAAAAAGGTACTCCGTAGAGGACATTGCCAATGCCAGGTATTTTCAACTGCCAAAGTTTTTGTTTGAAGGCGAGTTTACCAACCTGTCCAATGACGCAAGGGTCCTGTATGCTTTACTGAGAGACAGGCATGAACTGAGCATAGAAAACGGTTGGGTCAATAAAAAAGGCGAGGTATACCTGATCTATTCCCGCAGTGAAATGGCGGAAATACTCAAGTGCAGCCAGCCGACCCTGCGAAAGGTGCTGCAGGAATTGAAAGAAGCACGGCTCATTGAGGAAGAAAGGGTTGGATTAAACAGGCCCAATCAGATATATCTGCTGCAAAAGACCTTTGAAGCCTTAGAGCCACAAGGAGTGAAAAATTTTTTCACTCCGGAGTGTAAAAATTTTTTACCCGGAGTGAAAAAAAATTTCATTCAAGAGTGTAAAAAAGTTTCACCTAATGAGACTGAATATAACGAGACTGAGTTTAATGAGACTGAGATAAATAATATATATTATTCACAACAACAACAAAGTAATAATAAATATAATATATATAGCCAGGAAAAAACTTCCAGCGAACAAAACAATGTTGTTGTTGTGGACCCCCTTCCGGGGGAACAGTCGGACAAGGTGAAGGAGATACGGGACTTCTGCAGGCAGGAGTCCCTTGATTTATTCGTGTTGTTGACCGAAGATGCCGGGTACATGGCAGAGTTATTGCGCATGTCCGGCGGGGACACCGGTGTGATAAAAGACGCCCTGCTGGCCTCGTGGCAGTATTACCAGAAGAACGACGTGCCGAACTTAAAGGGCCTGGTCAGGCAGGCCGTGGCCGACAGGCGGAAGCCCTCCCCTGCGGTGAAACAGCGGAAGGGCAGGCAAAAAGACAAGTTTAAAATGCTCTATGTTTAAGCGTGGAGCAAGAGAGGAGTTGAGATAACCAATGGCAACGGAAGAAAAAGTATTGGCTTTTTGGCAGGACATGTACCGCCGGTGGCAGAACGGCGTGGTGGTCCGGGAATACATAAGCGGCCTGGAGGCCATGGCCGGGATCAGGTACCTGGTGGTTTACTGGGACCTGGGCGACCAGCCGGTCAAGGGCATGATATTTGAGAGCGACATAGCGGGCGGCGGCAGCCCGAGACGGTTTATAGGCCGGAGTATTCCTGTCGTTATAAAACACATCAACCGGAGCGCCAACGAGGTGTACCTGTCGCACAGGGCCGCGCTGGAACAGATGGCGGAGCAGACCTGGTCGAAGCTGGAGCCGGGTCAGGTACAGCCCGGCAGTATCGAGAAAATCCTGCCCGGCAAATGCGTGCTGGTGAACATCGGCGGCGTGACGGCAGTAATGCCGCTGGACGAGGTGCGCTGGGGCTGGGCCGGGGACATAAAGAGCTACCTGGTCGAGGGCCAGGACCTGGAAGTTTTGGTCAAAGAAGTGGACCGCGAGAACCGCCGCGTGGTGGTGAGCCGGAAGGCATTACTGCCCGACCCGTGGCTGACAGTGGACAGCAAATACCACGCCGGAGGCCAGTATGCGGGGGAAGTGACAAACATCACACAGACAGCGGTATACGTAAGCCTTGAGCCGGGAGTGGACGCCGTATGCCGTATTGACAGGCCGGCGGGCATCAGGCCGGGCGGCAGGGTGGTGGTACTGGCCCTGAACATAAACCACGCCAAACGCCTGATAATTGGCAGGCTGCTGGACGGGCAGCAGGACTGGTTGACATAACAAGTTAACCGACGCGTTATTTTGACCTACAAGCCGCTTTAAAATCACAACAAAGGGAAAGGGGTATTGGACAGGGGCATTAAAACAAAAACAAAGCAGTTTTTGCGCTTCTGGTGACGAGAAAACAAAAGGGGGTAATGTGTATTGATAGACGCAGGACGACTGAACGAGATATTATCCATGCACAAGGCCATGTCCGGGGACCAGGTGAAGCGCCTGTTCTGGACAGCCGGCAGCCGGCGGGCGGACAGGGCCCTGAAAAAGATCGCGGAAGAAGCGGACCGGCTGATAGTGGCCCGCGACTACACACCGCACGGTTTTCCGGCGGTGATGTACATGCCGCGGAACTTCTGCATCAACCCGCCGATGGCGAAAAAACTGGTGATGGCCAACGAGTTGTGGTTCCGGTACTGGGAGCGTTACGGCTGGGACGTGAAATTTGTGGGCTTCCTGTACCGCGACGTGACGGCCTGGATCAGGGACTTAAACGGCGTCATACACCAGGTCATAGCCGTATTAACCGGCGAACGGCTGCCGCGCATACCCGTGGAAGCCGAGAGGGTGGTTTATATAACCGAAGGCCCGCTGCCGGAGGGTGTGCGGGATACCGAAAGAGTGAAATACCTGACCCTGGACCGGGTACAGAACGGGACAATAGACTGGATATAGGTTAACCACTTGACAAATTTGCGGCAGAATTGCGCAAATACTTGACAAACACACCGCAAAACTCAAAAACACTTTCATCACTTGTTTGTCAAGCTGCACGGGGGACAAAAAACAAAAAAGGAGGTGGACCCGGCGGGGCAGGGACAGGGCCTGCAGCCGCCGGGAATTGTTTTGAAAAGAACCTTGGCACGAATAATGTCCGTACTGCTGATACTGGCCGCCGTGGGCGCGGCTGCGGCATGGGAACTGTACTTTGACGACCGCGTGAACACCGTGCCCGTGCTGGTGGCCGCGCGCCATATACCGAAAGGGTCAGACTTGAACCCGCAGGACGTGTCGCAGGTCCGGGCCAGGCTGGAGACCGTACCGTCGGGCGCTGTATGGGACCTTCGCGCCCTGGCCGGCAAAGCGGCGGCAGTGAACATACCCAAAGGCATGATCCTGGCCGACAGCCTGCTGGATGATGCCGCAATAGTGTTGAAGCCCGGCCAGATATATGCGCCGGTGCCCGGCCAGTGGATATTTGCCGTTCCCGGTTCGCTGCGGCAGAAAGACATTGTCAGCATATACACCGTACCGGCGAAAGCCGCGGAAACCCGTTCAATACCCGGCCTGACCGGTGAAAACCGGTATTCCGGCATAGCAAATACCGACCTTGAAACCGGTGTGATGCAGTATGTATACGGCGGGCCGGTGCTGCAGGGCGTGGCCGTGGCCCATGTAAAGGACAGCGCCAACCGCGAAGTAAAGCCTGTTGACCAGTCCCGGCAGAGGGATGACGCCACCGGGACCATCGCCCAGGTGGAGCTGGTGCTGACCAACGACCAGTACCGGGTCCTGCAGCGGAAAGCCCTGGAAGGCAACAAGTTTATATTCACCTATAACTAAAAAAAAGGGGGGACAGGCGGTACACCGCCCGGGCCGGGAGCCGGGACGGAGTGCCGCTGTAAATTATGCGAGCATTGTTATTAACGACCGACAGCGCGCTGGCGTCAGAATTCCGCGCCAGGCAGGTTTTTGACACCGTGGATGTCTGCCCGGCACCGGACCAGGCGTCGGAAGCCGGCATAAACAACTGCGACGTGCTGGTTATAAGCGACCGGCTCGTGCCCTGCACCGGACTGGAGAACATACGCGCAGGTGCCGGCCCGCAGGCCAGAATATTTTACATGGTCAGCAACTATCCCGATCCTGCAGTCCAGAAACAGGTCCAGATGCTGTGCCTGAACCTGGACATATTCCTGGTTCCGCCCGGCCAGACCGTGAACCAGATCGTTGACAGGGTCTGCCGGGTCGTGGCTCCGGCCACGGAAACCCGTTCCGGCAATGTGGTGTCCCTGTTCGGTGCCCAGCCCAGGTCGGGCGTGACCACACTGGCCCTGAGCATAGCCAGGCGCCTGGCCGCAGGTGGCAGTAAAAAAATCGGTGTATTGGGGTTGAACGCCTGGAACCCCGGCGACTGTTATGTGGCGGAATACACCGGGCTGTACCTTGATGACCTGAAGAACTACCTGGGCAACAGGCTGCTGACCGGCGACGACCTGCTGGAAAACATGAGCGAAATATCCGGTTTCAGATACCTGGCCGGCAACCGGGACATTAAAAAGCGGCTGTACTACTCCATAGACGAAATCCATTACCTGATTGACACGGCCAGGGACGTTTTTGACCTGGTCATTCTGGACGCAGGCGCGCACTTCGACAACGCCCTGGCCGTCCAGGCCCTGAACTGCGCCGACCTGCGCCTGCTGGTGACCACCCAGGAGACCAGCGCTTACCGGAACTGGAAGCTGGCCTTCGACCAGGTGCTGCAGCCCCTGGGCTGCACAGGCGACAGTTTTTCGCTGATCCTGAACCGGTACATAGACCGCGCCAACTACCCCGATACCCGGAGGCTGCAGGACCAGTACGGAATCGTTGTTCTGCAGGCCGTACCCGACCTGGGCGAAATAGGTACCCTGGCGGAGAACAGCCATACCCTGCTGATGGACTATAACGACAGGGAATACAGCACCGCCCTGGGCCGGCTGGTCAGCAGCCTGGCAAAACTGTACGGCATTTTCCTGCCGGCCAACAACACTGTCATGCCGCGCGCCCGCACCGGCCTGTTGCGTAGACTGTTCTCATGCTGTTGAGAGGGGGGGACGGTAATATGCAGACAACCTGCCAGAAGTTTGACATAGCCGAATACGTGGCGCGGCACAGCCGGGACCCCGCACCCCGGCAGGCGCATACGTCCCCGCGTCCGGTCCTGCCGCAGGCCGGGGACCGTTCGGCCCGGGCCGGATTTGAGGAAATAGTGCGGCGGGTGGCGGCGCATTTTGACTCCATGTTTGACACCAACGACACCAGGAAATCGCAGGAATGGCTGGATTACCAGCACAACGCCATCATCGGCGTCCCGCGCGCCGTCCGGTTTTTCAAGGACGAAATCACCGAATACCTGCGCCGGCACAACCTGCTGAACGCCGGGTACCCGAAGCACTACCACAGCCTGACCCACGCCGTGTACCACGAGCTTTACGGCCTGGGCCCGCTGGCCGTGTGGTACGACCACCCGTCCAGCCAGGCGGCCCATATCATCGGCACAAAGATATACTTTGAGACCGGCGGGCGTCTGGTCCGGCAGCCGGTGGAGTTTTCCAGTATCGACCGGGTTTACGAGCTTGTGCGGTCACTGGTGCTGAAGGACCCCCGGACCCAGATCAACGAGTACAACCCGCATGTGGAGATCGACATGGTGGACGGCACCCGCGTGACCATGTTCATACCGCCCCTGTCGCGCCAGGTCAGCATCACGTTCCGCCGTTTCGTGGTTGACCGGTACACCCTGGAGGACCAGGCCGCCCTTGGGACCATCCCTGCGGAGGCCGTACCCTTTTTCCGCGCCCTGGCGCGGACCCGGCCCAACACACTCATTGTAGGCCCGGTAAAATCCGGCAAGTCCACCATGCTGAAAACCTTTTACATTGAACGCGAACACGACCAGAAGGTGGTCTGCGTGGAGAAGCACAGCGAGCTGAAGCTCAGCGAGTGCTGTCCCGACCGCCCGCTGGACGAGCTGGTGGCAACGGAGGCCGAACTGCTCAGGCTGTTCCCGGCCATTCTGCGTACCGACTTCGTGTACCTGATCGTGGGCGAGCTGCGGAGCGTGGAGGCCGAGCTGAGTATGCAGGGCTGCGAACGCGGGTCCACGGGCCTGTTATGCACCTATCACACCAAGCATCCGCACAACATCCCCGGCCAGTTGGCGCGGCTTATCCTGGACAGCTTCCCGAACCGCCGGTACGAGGCCGAACTGATCCGGGCGGCGGACAATATAGACATAGTGGTGGTCATGGACCAGTTGCCCGACAAGTCAAAGCGCGTGGAGAGCGTGGTGGAACTGCGGCTTGACCCCGTAACCCTGCAGGTATCGACCCATGAAATCATGCGCTACGACGGGCAGGACAAAACCTGGAGGTACAGGTTTGACCTGAGCGACCGGCTGCTGGCGGTGCTGCGGAAGAACGACCCGCGCTGGGCGGCGGAGCTGGTGAAATCGCTCAAAGCCCTGGAACAGCAGAGCCCTATTATGGGCGACAATGTTGTTTACGCGAAGGAAACCATGGTAATCAGGGGGGTGGGCTGATGCGGCCCATAATCGAAGTCACAGCAAAACTGCTGATATACTTTCTGTTTTTCACCGGCATATACATAATCGTCCAGCCCCACCTGCACGACCTGATCCGGGCATACCGCCACCGCGCCCGGATAAAGCGCCTGCAGGAAGCCGGTGCCGGCAGAACAGACCGGCCCGCTGCCGAGCGGTCGGCGCTGTACCGGCACATGGACATGCTGCTGCAGAGTACGTGGAAGTATTACACCGACCGCACGCCGGCCAACTTTGTCATCCTGACCGTAAGCCTGTTCCTGTCCGGTTTTTCCGTGTACACCCGCTACACGGGCAGGGTGGCGCTCAGCCTGGTTTTTGCAGTGCTTACGGCTTTAATCCCCTATATATGCCTCTGGTTATACCTGCAGATAATCCGTTCGCAGACCAGTTACCAACTGGTGCCGGCAGTCAGCCAACTGCTCGGCAGTTACCGGGTCTGCAGCGGCAATATCTATTTTGCCGTGCTGGAAACCATCAGGAATCTGGAGGACAACTACCTGAAAAAAGCCTTTATTGCCCTGGCGAACAAGATCCAGAACAGGAAAAACGACCGGGACATAGAGGACGCCGTCGAGCTGTTCGTGTTCAGAATCCAGACCTCCTGGGCGAAACAGTTGGGCGTGCTGCTGCTGAACGCGCTGATCGACGGCAGGAACATAGAGCAGAGCCTGTCAAACATCGTGGCCGACATGAAGGACGGCCAGAACATTATCGAGGAAGAACGCTCCCACAGCCAGGAAACGATTTACCTTGGCTTCCTGCCGCTGTTTCTGTTCCCGGGTTCCATGCTGTTCATGCAGGCCATGGGCGGCCAGTTCAATGTGCTGAGGTACCAGTTCACGACCAACACGGGGTTGACCAGTTTTCTGGTAACCCTGTTTCTGTGTTTCGCCGCTTTTGTCACCGCCCTGGTGCTGCGAAAGCCAAGGAACGACATATGAAGGAGGTTAGATAGATTTGCAGATTGCGCAATACCTGGAATACGCAGTATACCTGGCGGTGTTCGGCATGATTTTCGCCGCTGCATACCTGATGAATTCCGTTCCCCGGATCGGCATACCGAAAAACGTTCGCAGGTACCAGCTTAAACGGAATCTTGACACCGTATGGGACCGCCTCAAAACCTCTCTGTACGACGAGTCCGCCGAAAAAATGCTGAAAGAGGCCGGGTACCCGCTGCGGCTGAACAGCAGCAGGTACAACCTGGCCAGGTTTGTACTGTCGTATATGGCCGTAACCATTGTACTGCTTGACTGGCTGGCGGAGGGCGGCAGGTTTCCCTGGTCCGACCTGGGCATGGTGGGCGTGTTTTATGTGCTGACCGTGCCGAAACCCGGCTGGCCGGTGTTTTACCTGCTGCGGAAGGTAAGGGACTACGACCGGCTGGACAAAAACCGGGAATGCTTTGTGCTGTACAGTATGCTGCTGAACGAGTTCAGCATCGACGATGACCGGACCTGCAGCCTGTACTTCATGCTCCAGAAGATGAGCGTGTATTTTACCAGGATCAGGCCGGCGCTGCACAAGACCCTGGCGCTGTACAAACGCGATCCTGAGCAGGCGCTGGACGCCTTTGCCGCCGAGGTGGGCACACCGGAAGCCCGCGACCTGGCCCAGATCCTGAAAAGCGTGGACGCCACCACCCCCGCCAGGGCCAGGGACCTGATCCAGAGCCGGTACGACCAGTTCCGGATCAGCCGGCACGAGAACCACCGGCGGCGGCTGAAGAACCGCGACCTGGTCGGGTACGTGATCACCATCGGCCCCGTAATGGCCATCCTGTTCAACATGCTGACCGTGTACTGGCAGATGGTCCAGGACCTCATGAACTTTGTCCAAAGCCGATAGGAAGCCCTGAAATCTTGCAAAGGAGGTGAGCCCCCGGTGAAGGAAATATTCGCCAAGCTTATGCTGGTGGCGCTGGTGGTATTCGCGATAAGGTACTTCATTTACGACCACCTGTGGAACAACGTGAAAACCGTGGACACCAACACCACCAGTACCGTAATCACCAACACCCAGCTTCCCACCCCGTAAAAGCAAGACAGAAGGGTTTGCGGGGGGGTGTGGGGTGTGCGCCCCCCCGGCAGTTTTTTTGACAAAAAAGAGGTGAACTGGCTTGAAGCAGGTAATATCACTGTTATTGGTTTCGCCCTTTCTCATATATTTCGCGTTCCAGCCATTGTTCAACCATGTGGTCCACCTGCAGAACTCCGTTTTGGAGATAGTCATGGACCAGGGCATAGAGAAGGCCGCCGTGGACGGGCGGTTCACTTCGGAAACCATCCAGCAGATGAAGAAAACCGTGGCGGAAGTGCTGCATTATTCCGAGAGCGAGGTGGTCTTTGAAGGCACCCAGACCCTGACCCCGCGCGGGGAATACATCTGGGGCCGCATATCCATACCGCCCGGGCAGATGTCCGTAATGCCGCGCCTGTTCGGCAGCCGCCCGGTCACCCTGTCCGCCGGCGCAAAACAGATGTCGGAATACATTCCGAGGTAGGTAAGGGCCATGCGTGCAGCAATCAGCGTGTTGTTGATAAGCATATTTTTCATTTCCGTGAGCCTGTACCAGCTCGACACCGAGACAACCCTGCTGGCCAACGAGCGGCTTAAAAACGCCGTTAACCGCGCGGCCCACGACGCCAGCCTGCAGGTTGACCGGGCGGAGCTGTCCAATGGCCGCATAGTGTTTGACCGGACAGCGGCGGCTGCCGCGTTCAGACAAACCCTGGCCGCCAACCTGGGCCTGGACGAAAACCTGAACCCGAAGCCCGGCACCATGTTTTCTGACAAAGCGCAGGTGGAATACATGGAATTCCTGGACGACAGCAACGGCCTGACCTTTCCGCTGCTGTATGAGAACTCCGTGTATAACATAACCAAGACCGTCCGCGGCCCGGCGGTGGTGGCCGTGGTGAGCATAACAAAACCCGTCACCAGCGGCCTGTCCTCCGCATGGACCATGCGGAAATGGGCCGTGTACGAATACCCCGGTTTTGGCAACTGATAAGGAGGTTGATTTGTTGTGTCCGAGTTAAGAAAAACATTGACTGCAGCGGCGGTGGCAGCGGTGCTGCTGTTCAACGCCGCCCTGCCGGCGGCATGGGCCGCTGTTTTTACCCCGCCTGCCGGCGCGGGCAGCGTTACGAAAGAAGATATAAACTACGCCGAATCCGTGTGGGGGAAAATTAAATGGGACTCATCGCGGGTCCTGAAAACCGGCGAACTCCTGCTGACCCTGCCCAGGGTTAAAGCCCCCTATATCTGGTCCGTTAAAACAGACACCGGCAGGTACGTGGGCCTGATGGTTGAATGGAAAACCGTGTACTTCGGCACCGGCGGCCAGGACATGGTGCTGGAGGTGGTCAACCCTTACCTGGGCATGGGCGTGTACATCGACCTGGTGCATACGCGGAAAAACGCAGCCGTGGCATCCGACGAATATATTTACTATCCCGGCCAGGGGCTGACATATATCCCGCCCGGGGAACGGGTAACCGGTGCCGTTGACAGTGAAGGCAATATAACCGCCCTTTATGATTTATGGGGCCGGCCCGTCCAGGCAGCGGTGTACGGCCCGGACCTGTTCCCGAACCGGTACGTTGTCCTGACCGACCTTGCGCCCGGACACTGGGCCTATGCCCCGGTAAGCAGCATGGTGGCCCGCGGGTACATGCGCGGGTACCCCGACAGCAGGTTCCTGCCCGACCGGACGATGACCAGGGCGGAATTTTTGGCCGTGGTGAGCAGGATATTGCAGGAAAAAACACCCGGTAACGGCGAATATATGAACAAAACAGCCTTTGCCGACCTGAACCCCCGCCACTGGGCCGCCGGTGCGGTAAACCATGTCCTTGGCCATATCCCGCCGCAGGACGCCGCCAGAATCTTCGGCGCAAAGTTCGCGCCGGACAGGCCCGTAACCAGGGGCGAAACCGCAGCCGTGCTGTACTCCCTGCTGAAGTCCCGACCGGGGTTTAACCTCCGGAACAGTCAGACGTTTAAGGACACCGCCGGGACAGGTTTCGCCGACGCCGTGGCCTTCTGTGCCGCAAACGGCATGGTCAGCGGGTACCCCGACGGCACCTTCAGGCCGGGCGGCACAATCACCAGGGCGGAAGTTGCGGCGGTGCTGAACCGGGTTGTCGGCAGGCTGTAGGTTGCTGTAGGTTAAGGAGGTTGGTTTTGTGAGGAAAAATGTGCTGTTCATTTTCACTCTGCTGGCTGTGCTGCTGTGTTTTGGCGCTCCTGCCCGGGCCATGTACGTGCCTGACTACGAGAAAGTGACCGCGCAGGAGCTGAAGTACGCCGAGAACTTTTACAAAAACCTGAAGATAGACACATCTCAGTTTGCCAAAGGCAAATACTCCATATACATCCCGAAGGTGGACACCTGGAACTATTCCGTTGTTGTCCAACTGGAAAAATACGACCAGGACCTGAGCTTCAAAGGTTACAGGAGCATTTATGTTACCCTGGACCCCAACGGCGTCGGCATGGGCCCTGGCGGCGTTACCATGACGGGCTGGCTGTACGATGCCGACATCAACGCCATTAGGGTACGGATAAGCAGTTTTAACACCGGCTACATCATTGCTGACGAAATGTGGATATACAACAGGAAGGACAAAACGTTCCGGTACCTGCCCTTCACCGAGAGGATTTACCCGGGCAAAGACGCATTGGGCAATCCTTGCTGGACCAATGATAATGGTTTGACAGTAACCAAGGATGGCATACTGGTGTATATTGGCACCGACGGAATAAACAAGCCCTTTTCCGATGTTAGCAAAAAGCACTGGGCTTTTAACACCATCAACAATGTGTATAAAAACGGCTACATCAAAGGCTACAGCGACGGGCGGTTCAAGCCGGCGGGAAACATCACCCGCGCCGAGTTTGCCGCCATGCTGAACAAACTGCTGTCAGACAAATACCCTGCCGGCAGAACGGCTGACAACACGGGCATCTTTGACTCCTTCCCGTCCGGCCACTGGGCCTATAACGCCGTGTACAGCCTGACGGGGTACATGGACAGGGCCGAGGCCCTCGGCATCTTCGGCAGCCGGTTTGAACCGGACAGGCAGATCACCCGCGAGGAAGTGGTGGCCCTGGTCCATGCCGCGCTGAAGAACCATCCCGGTTTTGCGGGGGCCGGTTCCGGCACGGCGTCGGTAAAAGACCTGCAGTCATCGCGCTTCCCCGACAGCGTGGAGTTTTCCCTGCGGCACGGCATAGTCAGCGGGTACCCTGACGGCACCTTCCGCCCTGCCGGCAGGATAACCCGCGCCGAAGCCGCGGCGGTCCTCAACCGGCTGATGGCGCTGGTGCAGAGTTAAACGATAGGCAAAAATATCACGGAGCAGTCACGGTTTTTACTGTGGCTGCTCTTTTTTTTTGTGGCGGCAAAAAATCAAAAAAAATACAACGAAAGGAGGTAATGTTCCGGTGCGTCTCAGAAAAAACCGTACCGGCAGAAAATTCCTGTCGGCAGCCCTTGTCCTGGCGCTGCTGACGAGCCTGTTCCCTTCGGGCACCGCCCTGGGCTTTATCAGCACCAGGAACTACGGCTGGATACTGGGCCTCTGGAACCCTGACACCCAGAAGGTGGAACCGGCCAATACTTCTGTAATCAAATGGAACAGTATGGATTGTTACACCGTCGGCCCGTGGGACGTGCGTTTAAACGGCTCCACAGTGGGCACCATAATCCAGTTTGTGGACAAGCAGAGGATTCGGGACAACGGCTACCCGATGGTGGGCGAGCCCCAGTGGGACGCCTGGATCGCCCTGGCCAACGGCAACCGGGATTATGTCCGGCAGGCACTTCAAAGTCAAAGTTGGAAATTGTATCCGCCAGTCGGAGAAACACGTTTCGCCAATTTTGTCCGGCTGATCGAGCTTTGCGGCGGCAAGGGCGGGACCTATGACGTGGCGAACCACTACATGACCATCTATACGTCTGTTCCGCCGTATGTCACGCTTCTTGCCGACAAAACCCAGGTAAACGTCGGCGATACGGTCACGTTTACGCTGAAGGCCCAGACTAATACTTTCTGGAACCAGTACATCGACCTGAGCTTCGCCGGCGCGGGAAAGACCTACATCAACAGCCAGCGGTATTACGCGAAGCACGTTGAGACCACCTACACGGTGAAGATGGAACAGGAAGGTGTCTTTGAGTTCCGCCTGCTGGCCCGTGACAGCGTATGGCGCAGCACGGCCAAGTCAATTTATATTGCCGTGGGTTCCAACCAGCCCCCACCGCCGCCGCCGGAGGATGACGGAGGTGATTATGAACCGCCACCGCCGCCGCCCAACCAGCCGCCGGATGCGTACTTCACCTGGCCTTCCGAGGCTTACGAGGGCGAGCAGGTGACCGTAACCGACCGGTCGAGCGACCCGGACGGGACAATCGTGAGCCGGAAATGGACCATCCTGCCGGCCACGGCAGGGGTGACGCAGAACCTCGGCAGCAGCGGGGGGACGGTGACCTTCAATGTGTATGGCGAGTACACCCTGCGCCTGACGGTGACCGACGATGACGGCGCTCAGGACAGCTATTCCCGGTCCATATTCATCAAACAGCCGATACCCTGGGCCAACCTGGACATATCCGGCACACTGAAGGAAAACCGCAAAGTGATCATCGACTGGAGCCGAAGCGGTTCGCCGGCCATGTACCCGCTGGACCCGGCAAGGGACGAACTGGTTATCGAGCCCGTATCGGGCGGCACGGCGTCAGACATAAAGCTGGGTACCCGCACCGACCGGGTGCAGGAAGTTTTGTTTAAGCAGCCGGGTACGTACCGGGTTAAAGTGCGGGTTTATAACGCAAAATACGCCTCTGCATGGGCCGTTCAGGACATTGTCATAGCCCCGGACGATCCGCCGGTGGCCAACTTCACCACATCGGTCTACGTGCTGCGGGACCCTGCCGACAGCGTGGCCGGCAGCGCCTATGCCACAATAAAACTTACCGACAGGTCATATTCCCCGGATAGTGACATCATCACGCAGCGGGTGTGGAAATACCGGTTCGACAGCAACAATGACGGCTCGTTCCTTGACGAGACCTGGACCGTGCTGGACGACGGGAACAATACCGCACCAACCCTGCGGACCAGTCATGTCGGGAAATACCTGTTTGAACTGGAGGTAAAGGAAGGCTTTGGCCAGCCGACAATTCCGGAATTTATTGATGACAGTGACTACAGAACAGCCACTACCATTAATAAACCTGCTTACGAGAAAACAACTGAGGTTATTAACATACCTCCGGTAACTTCCTTTGTTGCTAGGACGCAGCCGAAAGCAGATGTTGCGGTTGTGGTAGGGGAAACTGACCCGGCTAAAATCGCAAACATTAACAATGATGTTAATTCGTATGTGCTTCCCAAGCTGCTCGCCAAAGATGTTGACGCAAAAGTTACTGTATCACGAGCAATTGTTGAGTCGTCTAACATCGTTTCAGATCCTTCTCTTGAGCAGGGGTCACCCTATTGGTTCTGGGGGGGGTATGTGTATACGGATTCTTTCACATCATTCCAAAGTGTAGTAAAACACTCAGGTAATAAATCACTGCTGATCAACCCTGATGGTAGTACCTGGTCTTATGGAAAGGTCCAGGAAATCAGTGGTTGGGTGCCGGGAGACAAGTTGAAGTTGTCGGCTTACATTAATGTTCAGTCGTACACCAAAGGATTGGTAAATGTGGACCTGTTTGGCTTCGACAGTTATAACAGAGTTGTTTGGGATACTACAGGCATAACTATCGGACGAACCACGAACGGCTTCGAATATTTTGAAACTGTACCTGAAGCTATTCCCAGCAATGTAACGAGACTATACGTTCGGCTGTTTGCTGACCAGTACCCTGTTTTAACTGTTTATCTGGATGATATTGCGGTAAAAAAGGTGTCCCCGAAACCAATCGAGCAGGTGTTAAATGAATTAACCTGGCGTGATAATGCGCAAAAATTTTTGGTTTATTTGTCAGATGATATTGCTTTTAAAAATATAGAGTCTTATTCAAATATAGTTTCTCTGAGTTCTTCCTTTGCGGGCAACTATGGTATTTCTGGCGGCAATACTGCCGCTGGGGGCGAAGTGTGGGACATTTACTATTACTGGGCCAAAATGAGAGCTATAGATTTTGGCAAGTCTTATAAGAAATCTGATATTTTTTCAATTTCTGTGACAGGGTACACTGGTGGGGGTTCAACAATATGGGAAGATATTCAGGTTTATGTCAGTCCGGATAATGTTAATTGGTCACGAGTAGGTTCCTTTAAAGCAACAGCTTATAAACATCAAACTTTAACCGTATACGGCAACAATCTTCCTTATGACACTATAAGGTATGTGAAAGCAACGCAAGATCGTTGTCTTGACAGGCTTTATGTAGACGTAGCTTTACCAGACTTTCAAAGCGTGGAGGCAACTGATTTTGCAAGCAATCTTTCCGCTAAACAGGTTAACTACAGTGTTTTAGGTACAGAATTAAACAAAGCTGAGGCAGACTTTATAATTTCAAAGGATTCAAGTGGAGGAGCCTTCTTTTATAATACCAATATCACTTCAGCGCTTGATAGCCTCGGTAATTATATTGCTTCGCAGGTTTCACTTGAACCAGGCGAGCTGGTAAAATACGTTTTGTTGAATGAGAGTATTGCTTATGAACCTCACTACTCCGACTACGAGGACGACCCCAAATACGCGGACAACTGGTACTACGTCCACGACCCGGACTATGTGGACAACAACTCCGGGTATTCGTTCTATCACAATAAAATCCTCAGTTCGCCCGTATCGCTTTTTGACAAGGTTGGCAAGTATGACATCACGTATAAAGCCCAGGACAACCCGGTTAATGGCGATCTGAGGTTCCTGGACTACATGCTGTGGTCCAACCCGGTGCCCACGTCCATCATAGTGCACCGGAAGCCGGTTGCCGATTTCACGGCCCAGCCGGGGACGCTGAACATAACCGATCTCTCGTATGACCCGGACTTCCAGTACAGGCGCCCGGACAAAGGCATAGTGGAGTGGGAATGGAAATGGAAGCCCACACCGGCCAGCACATGGACCCTGGGGTCACCGAACGGGATCACCGCACCGGGCACCTACGACGTTTACCTGCGTGTACAGGATTGTTACGGTGTCTGGAGCGACCCGGTGATTAAAACGATAACCGTAACCGACCCCAACCGTCCGCCCGTGGCCGCCTTTACCTGGACCCCGGCGGTGATCTATGAGGGCGATGATGTGACCCTGACCAACCAGTCCTATGACCCCGACGGCGACCCCATAACCTACCAGTGGACCGTCTTTGACCCGCAGGGGGTTACCAGGACATATACGACCAAAAACGTGACCTTAAGCAATGTCCTGCCCGGAACCTGGTGGGTAACCCTGCGCGTATGGGACAACCACGGGTCCACGGGGGTAGTGACAAAATCCTTTGTGGTGAACCGGCTTGGCATAAACGGATACGTTCAGCATACGCCTGACTGGAACAAAAACCGCATAGCATATAACCAGTACCATACCGGCACCGACAACCTGCCCAGGGGGTACAACGTATTCTGGGCCGGGGAACGGTTTGTCCTTACAGCCGCTACCACTGACACCGGCAGTTCCGCCACCAAGGCCGTGTCTGTCACAGCAACACTTTTAAACAATGGTATAACCAGCACGTTAACCTCAACGGACAGGGTTAACTGGACCGGCGACATGTGGCAGCCGGATTTTGAGCAGTTGCCCGACGGCACCTATACGTTCAGGTTCCGGGTAACGTACTCCAACGGCGTGGTTAAGACCGACGATGCGGCAATAATCATAAGCGGCAGTTGGCAGGACTATTTCCGGTACCACCGGAGCCAGTAAACTCAAGAAAAATTTTTTCAGGCTCTTTACAAAAACTTTGGTAATCTGGTAAAATGTAATCAGATTAAAGTTTTTTTCTAGTCTTTTCTGCCACCTTTTGGGGTGGTAGGAATGTAAGTTTTTGATTTTTCCTTTTCCCCCCTTGAGGGTGGAAAAGCAAGTTTTTTAAAAAAGAGTTCAAGGGGTACGTATTGCGTTTTTTAAGAAAACCAGTGCGTACCCCTTTTTATTTCACGCCCGCCGGGGAACGGATGTTCGGCGGGTGCAGGAAGACCTCCACCGGAGCCGGAACGGTGGAGGAATAAAAAAAACAAAAAAGGAGGTGGACCCTCCCTACTCAGTGTGAGGGGGGAGGGAAAACATGTTTGCAATAAGAAGAAAGAATGGATTTATCATCGTAGACTACTTAGTCTACGATGATGTAGAAAACTCAGTAGAGGAATTTTACTCCACCCTCGAAGAAGAGGGTGGAATAATAACAATCTCCGATTGCGGCAGTGCCGCATTCGGAGAAGAGAGTTTTTCAACCACCTGTGAGTGCGGCAACGAGTGCCACTCCGGGTGGAGGATTGAAAAGAATGAAATTCTGGGACTGGTTTTTGTCCCAGAAAAAGAATACCACCGTCTCAGGCGGTGGTATGTAGATAAAAAATAAAAATCACCCGCCGGTCCGGCCCGGCGGGTGTTAAAATTTTTTTCGGAAAAGCCCTGGGAACAGGATTGAACCTGTTTCAGTGCTGTTTCCAGGGGTGCAGGAGGCTAACCCCTCACCCGGTACGTGGGGTGGGGGTGAAAATAAAAAACAAAAGGGGGTGAAACCCCGTCTGTGTCTGACGCAGGCGGGGAAATTATGAAAAAAAGATTAAGTGAGGTTATCGACCTGTCCAAGGTCGATGATCTCGAAGCGGCCCATGCCCTGGCATGGGCGGCGTTAGAAAAAATCTTCCCCGAAAGGGGAAGATTGATGTTAGATCATCTGCCTAACCAGGCAGATGAAAATGACGTCCCGGTTTATCGCCGGGGCGAATTAAGCATCTGTCTGGATGAAACGGACAGATGCTTGGCCACGGCCAATCCGGTCGTGACCGCCTGGGTGGTGGCCGCCCTTGCAGAGGCGGCCAGAGTCCTCGGGGTTGTTCTTTATTGGGAACAGCCCGAGGACTGCTCCCAGGGAAAAAACAGTCTGGTCCACATATGCGGGACCAGACTGGAGAGCATACCGGGCGCAATTTGCCCGGTATGTGGGTACGACACAGGTGTGGAAAACTGTGTCGTAGCAGA
This sequence comes from Thermincola ferriacetica, assembly GCF_001263415.1. NCBI lineage: Bacteria > Bacillati > Bacillota > Clostridia > Eubacteriales > Thermincolaceae > Thermincola > Thermincola carboxydiphila. The sequence goes on along the minus strand of NZ_LGTE01000004.1, from coordinate 30,512 downwards.
GCCCGGAGAGTAATCTCCGGGCTCATTCTATGGGGGCGGACAGGTTTCGACGGGGGATGAACAGGCACGGGAAGCGAGCCGGGGTCCCACCAGCCCGTTAAAACGGTGGATTTACAGGCGCTGTTTAATTTTTTTGTATCTTCCGGCCCTCTGCGCCCTGGGTGAGGGATACGGGGGTCATTGTACAGGGCTGGCCCGCCCCGGTTCCCGGAGGGGCTGGGCGAGATTCGTCGGGATAGCGGCACGGCAGCCTGCCGGTCAGGGCGGCTGTGCCTGCGAAGCCAAAACACCGGGCTGCGCTCGGAGATGCCTGTGCAGGTTGTTTTCCGGACGGGGGTTCGACTCCCCCCGCCTCCACCAGAAAGTTAACCGTGGTTTTTGTCCAGGGCTGGCTTTCTGGTGGAGGCATCACAGTATCCCCTGCAGCAAAAAAACCTTTACAAAAGACTTTGGTATCTGGTATAATATACCTGTACCAAAGTCTTTTTGTTTTGTTTGAAGTTTTCACTTTTGTTTCCCGTGTTAACACATTATGCGGGAGACCAGGTTTTCAAAACAGAGTTAAAGGGGTATGTATGTCACTTTATAAAGTGCTGCATACCCCTTTTTATTTTGCCTGCCGGGAACCAACGGCAGGCTGTATATTTTACAAAATATAAAAAAAGGGGGAATGACAAATGCCGAAGCATATGGAAATCAAAAAAATAATTAACTTAACCCCGCACCCGGTAACTTTGGTGCGGGAGGACGGGGCGGCGGTGGAGATACCCTCCGCCGCCGAAAAACTTCCCCGCTGCTCGGAGACCTCCGAGCAGATCGGAGAAATTTTTATAGGGGACTTGCGGATACCTGTAATCCGCAAGTCCCTGGGTCGGGTAGAAAACCTGCCCGACCCGGAGGAGGGCACGTTCTATATCGTGTCCCTCGCTGTGGCTCAGGCCGCCCGTCACAGGCGGGACCTGCTCGTTCCAAACGACACCGTCAGGGACGAGCAGGGAAAAATTATCGGCTGCCGCAGCCTTGCCACGGTGGCCGATGCCCTTGAGGACTGACCCTCGGGGCGGAAAAGGGGTACGTATTGCGTTTTTTAAGAAAACCAATGCGTGCCCCTTTTTATTTTTCACAAAAGGGGGAACAAAAAAATGACAAAAAAGAAACCGGTTGTTTCGGTGCGCGTGCGCTGTGAAGGCGCACTGCACACCATCAGTATTACCCCGTCCGGGGCGGTCGTGCTCCACGACCACCCGGACATAAAAGCCGACAGGGCCTTCGAGGCCCTGGGCGGCGAGCCCTGCCGCTGCCTCAAGGTCCTGGAGACCTGGAGGCGGGGCGTAAAACTCCCGTTTTACCGGCGGGACCTGCCCGCCGGGTTGCGGCCAGCGTTTGACGCCGGGCGGGAAAAAGCCGCGGCCCGTCGCCGGCGGAACGCTAAGGCTGACCCGTTGTCGGTCCCGTTCGCTACCCGCGCCGCCGCGCGGGTGGCAAGGCTGGCTGGGAAGGCGCTGGAAACCTGTTCCTACCGCCGCAGCCGAACATCCTGGGCGGGCGGGAACCATGAGGTTTGCGTCCGCATCGGGGACCCTGTCATTAGCGGTTCCAGCAGCAGGGTTTGGAGCCACAATGGCAAATGGCCCGGTACGGACAGTTATGTCAGCGCTGCCGTGCCGCTGCAATGGTTTTCCCGCGTCTGGCGGCGCGGGCTGGCGGTTGTGGACGGTTGCTTCGTCCTTGACGTACTGTCTGAGGACGACAAGGGATTTACCGTCCTGGCAGGGAAACAGGGGCGGGGGTTTGAGGTTCACCCCGCCCGCGCAAAAATTATAAAGGCGAAGGACGGCTCCTACCGCCTTCGCTGGTTGAAAGGGGGTGAGCAGGCATGACAATCGTGCCTGCTCTTTCAGTTGCCATCCAGGCTGGCACCCCGGTCCTCGCATGGGGACCGCCGGGCGTCGGCAAAACCGCCAGTATTAGTGCGCTGGCGGACAAACTTGGTCTCCCGCTGGAGGTTGTCCTGGCCTCCATCCGGGAACCTGCAGACTTCTCCGGCCTTCCGGTAATCCGGGACAACGGGGTGGTCATGGAACCGCCCGCATGGGCGCGGCGGCTGGCGGAGGCCGGGAAGGGCATCCTGTTCCTGGATGAAATCTCCACCGCCCCGCCGGCGGTGCAGGCCGCCCTTCTGCGGGTGGTCCTGGACCGGGTGGTCGGTGACCTGCCGCTGCCGGACGGGGTATCCGTGGTTGCGGCGGCAAACCCGCCGGAACAGGCCGCCGGGGGCTGGGACCTGAGCGCCCCGCTGGCGAACCGTTTCTGCCACCTGACCTGGTCCCTTGACACAGAGGCATGGGTGGACGGCATGATCCAGGGCTGGCGGATACCTGTTGTGCCCCGACTGCCCGACGGCTGGGAAGCCGGGATACCGGCTTCGCGGGCGCTGGTGGCCGGTTTCATCCGCCACCGGCCGCACCTGCTTCTGCAGGTACCTGCGTCTGATGAGCAGGCCGGGCGCGCGTGGCCGTCTCCGCGTTCGTGGGACATGGCGGCCCGGTTACTGGCCGCCTGTGATGCAGCGCAGGCCGGGGAGGACGTGGCTGCCTCCCTGGTGGCCGGGTGCGTCGGCGAGGGGGCCGGGCTGGAGTTCCTTGCCTGGCGGAAGGCCCTGGACCTGCCTGACCCGGAGGAAATACTTGCGCACCCAGACCGGTTTCGTATCCCTGAACGTGGAGACCAGGCGTTTGCGGTTCTGACAGCGGTTGTATCTGCCGCGGTGGGGAATCTGACAAAAGACCGCTGGCTGGCGGCCTGGCAGGTCCTGGCCCGTGCTGCTGAACAGGGGGTCAAGGACATCGCTGCGGCAGCGGCGAAGGCCCTGGCTGCGGCGAAAAAGCCGAACCTGCCGCTGCCGCAGAAGGAGCTGCGGGAGTTCATCCCTCTGCTTCAGAAGGGAGGGCTGATGTAGGATGCCTACCATGCCCGCCGAACTCCAGGCGGCCCGGCTCCGCCTGGTAAAGGACCGTCCATATCTGACCAGCGCTGCCTGGGCGCTCCAGCCGGTTGCTAAACCCGGGCTGGGCACTATGGCGGTGGACCAATTTTTCCGCCTTTATTACGACCCCGCCGTCACCACACGCTGGACGGTGGAGGAGCTGTCCGGCGTCCTCTATCACGAAATTTGCCACCTTCTCCGGGATCACGCGTCCCGCATGAAGGAATTTGACCCTCGTCTGTCAAATATCGCGGCCGACGCAGAGATAGACGATGACATTCTCCGTGAAGGGGTCAGGCTGCCTGCCGGTGCGATTACCCCGGCCAGCATCGGGCAGCCAAATGGCCTCCTCGCGGAGGAGTATTATGCCGCGCTGGAAAAACAGGCGCAGCAGGCTGCGGCCAGCCAGGGCGCGTCGGCTCAGCCGGGAAACGAAAGCGGCACCGGCGTTGGGGAACCCGAAGCCGGAGATGGCGGCGCGTCTGCCGGTCCTGACCGTGACAGCGCGTCACAGGTCCCTGCGCCTGGTGCCGGGCGGTGCGGTTCCTGCGCCACCGGCCAGCCGGAAGAATGGGAGGAAGGCCCTCCGGGTGAAGGCATCTCCCCGGGCATCAGCCGGGCCGAAGCGGAACTGATCCGCCGGGACGTGGCCCGGCAGATCAGGGAACACGTCCGGGCCTGCGGAAACGTGCCCGGCCACTGGGCACGCTGGGCGGATGAAAAGCTCCGCCCGAAGGTGGACTGGCGGAAGGAACTGGCCGCCGCTGTGCGCCATGCCGTGGCTGATGTGGCCGGGGCGTGTGACTACTCCTACCGCCGCCCCAGCCGCAGGCAGGGGCAGGTCGGGAACGGGAAAGTAATATTCCCGTCCCTGCGCCGTCCGGTGCCGTCCGTTGCCGTGGTGGTGGACACCAGCGGCAGTGTCGGTGACGCCATGCTGGCTCAGGCCCTGGCCGAAATAGCCGGTATCCTCCGCAGTCTCGGCCAGCGTGAAGGTGTCCACGTGCTGGCGGTTGACCGGGCCGTGCAGTCCTGCCGCCGGGTGTTCCGCCCGGAGCAGGTCCGGCTTGCCGGCGGAGGCGGGACGGATATGGGCGCGGGCCTGGAGGCCGCTGCAAAGCTGAGGCCCTGCCCGCAGGTAGCGGTGGTTATCACTGACTGCCTGACCCCGTGGCCGGACCAGCCGCCGGAGGGGATGAAGGTCATTATAGTTGCCCTTACCGGGGACGGGAAAACCCCGGACTGGGCAAAAACAATCAGAATACAGTAGCACCACGCACCCGCATGTATGCAGGCACCGTGTCCTGGATACATGCGGGTTTTTTGCGGTATTGACGGTATTAAGGTAATGACAGGGTCGTACCATGGTGGTATGATAGTGGTATAATTTAGATTGGAAAGGAGCGATTGAACATGTCGCTTGCAAAGAAAACATCTGTTTCTCTTGAACCGTCCATTGTGGCCCAGCTCGACACTCGTGGCCCAAGGAGTACGGTAATCAACCGCGACCTGGAACGGCTTTACAAAAATCCGGGCGAGAAAGCCCACAGGCTTTAGCCGTGGGATGAGAGCCCGGCTATTTTTTTTATCGGAACATCTTTCCTGTTTTTCAACAACCTGATATACTGTAACTATGGAGCAAAAATATAGACACAAACACACGTCCGTATCTTTGGTAAACTATCACTTCATCTGGTGTCCGCGCTACCGGCGCAAGGTGCTGGTTGGTCCGGTTGAGGCCAGGTTAAAAGAACTGATTAAGGAGGTTGCGAAAATTCTGGACCTGGAAATCCTGGCTCTGGAGATCATGCCTGACCACCTGCATCTGTTTGTCAACGCGCCGCCGGAATTAGCGCCTCACGACATTGTGGCACGGATTAAGGGCGTATCTTCACACCATCTGCGCCGGGAGTTTGAGCATATAGCACGGATGCCGTCCATGTGGACGCGGAGCTACTTTGTCTCAACCGCCGGCAATGTTTCTTCCGAAACAATTCAGAGATATGTTGAAGCCCAAAAAAAGAGAGGTTGATTGCAGTGGCCCGCAGAAAAGCAAGCCTACAGGAAAAACCAACACAAACACTCACAGTAAAAGCTAAAGCCGTAACCTTTAAGCAAAAAGCGTTTCGGATACTGCCGGACAATCGGGTGATGCTTCGCCTGCCACGCACGTATTCAAGGAGGGAAATCATCCTGGAATATCGCCTTTCACCAAAAGATTTTCTGGGTGAAGTCAAGCAGGTCAAACTGGTTTTCAGCAGTCAGACAAGTGACTGGTACCTGCATATTGTTCACCGGGTATCAGTCAAATACCGGGAACCAGGTAATATTATGGCCCTGGACCTCGGCATTGTAAATATTGCTGCCGGGATACTCTCCACCGGTCAAACTTTTCTGGTGCCTGGTGGAGCACTTCTTGCCCTGGACAGGTATTTTCACAAAGAAATTGCCAAATGCCGCAGTTCTTCCAGCAGACGCAGCCGGAACCTCAACCGCAAATGGAGCAGGCAGAGAAAGCACTACCTGCACGCTTTGACCAGGTGGATTGTTGATTATGCCGCCGGAAACAATGTCTCCGTGATTGTCGTTGAGGAATTAAAAGGTATTCGCTCAGACGCCAATTGGGGAGACAGGGGTAATCAGAAGCTGCACGCCTGGCCGTACAGGAAGATCATCCGGATGCTCACCTACAAAGCGGCGCTGAAAGGTATTCGTGTAGTAGATGTATCGGAAAAAGACACAAGCATCACCTGCCCTATCTGCCGCAGGCGGGCTAAGTCGGCGCGGGTCATGCGCGGCCTGTTCAGACACTGCGGCTGCCTGTTTAACGCCGACATGGTGGGAGCGTACAACATTCTGCAAAGGTATCTCCAAGAAGCAGGACAGCCTGCTTCAGGAGTAGTGGGCGGTCTGGCACGCCCTGCGGTCAACCTGTTCGTGTGGAGAAAAACCACACCACAAGGCCGTGAACAGGGGACGTTCAGGCAAACCGCCTGAGCATCCGCGAAGTAAAAAACCTCTTGGTTCCTATTAAGGAACCCCACCCCTAAAGGGGTGGGAGGATGTCAGACCCTGTACCGCCGGGCGCTGAAACAGGCCGGGCTGACTGTTGACGAGGCCTGCCTTATCGTGGATGCGCTGAACGAGAGCCTGTACAGTGCGGATACCGCCTGCCTGCTGTGGGCCGGTATCGGTGACGCCTGCAGGCTGGACGGGCTGGACAAGAAATGGAATGTGGATGATGTTGCGTTGGTGGAGAAACTGCAGAACCTGAACGAACTGCAGAGCATGGCCGTCATCGACGCTGCCGAGCGTTTCTGGGCCGGACCGTACCGGGACATAGAAATCCGGGAGGCGGTTAAGCAGGTGTTTGGCCTGTAGCTATCGTGAACTACCCCTTCCTTACGGAAGGGGCTTCCTGCTTCACAGTGGCCCTAACGGACCAGCTCCACAGGCGTAACTTTCCGTGGTCCCCACGGTAGGGAAGCCTTTAGGCCGCTTCCAAAGCCAACGCTCTCTTCAGAATATTCCGGGCAGCGTTCACGTCCCGGTCAAGCGTGAGGCCGCAGTAAGGGCAGCAGTGTACCCGTTCCGATAATTCTTTAGGTACGGTCATCCCACACCTGCTGCATTCCTGCGATGTGCCGGAGGGGTTCACTTTGACAAGCTTGGTACCAGCTTCTCCCGCTTTGTACTCAAGCATGGAAATGAACTCACCCCAGCCGGCATCAGAAATGCTTTTTGCCAGGTGATGGTTCTTTACCATGCCCTTTATGTTCAGCTCCTCTACAGCAATCAGACTGTAGGTGTTTACTAATTTACGGGACTGCTTGTGCAGGAAGTCCATCCGCTGGCTGCGGACTTTGGCGTGGAGCTTCGCCAGCTTCCGCCGGGCCCTCTCCCTGTTGCGGGAACCCTTCTCCTTGCGGGAGAGTTCCCGCTGGGCTCGCTTGAGCCGTTCTTCTGTCTTTCTCAGGTGTCTGGGGTTTTCGATAACGCTGTCGTCTGAAAGGGCTGCAAATTTCTCCAGCCCAGCATCCAAACCTATAGCAGGGCCGGCATGTGTTTGCTGTTGGGAAAGTTCTATTTCCACGGCAAAAACGGCCCACCACCTGCCAACAGCATCCCGCTTGATGATCACGGTCTTGACGGTGCTGGGTATCTGCCGGTGCAGCTTTATCTTCACCAGGCCGATTTTTGACAGTTTCAGTTTGCCGTCCTGAAAAGAAGCTCCTTTGCCTTCTCCAAACTGGGTGAAGGTAAGCGACTTATATCGCCCTCTGCCCTTGAAGCGGGGATACCCCGGCGTTTCTCCGTTTTTGACCCTACGGAAGAAAGCGGCAAAAGCTCTCTCTACCCTGAAAAGAACCTCCTGGGCAACCTGTGAATGAACCTGTCGGAAATATTCGTTTTCTTTCTTGGCCTCTTTCAGCCATACCTGCTGTTCTCTACGGGAAAGAGAACGCTTCTCTTTTTCCCATGATTCTTTCCTTTGAGCAATTGCTGTGTTGAAAATCTTGCGGCAGGTCTCAATCCAGTCAAGAAGTTTTTGTTCCTGTTCTCTGCTAGGGTAGATGCGAAACCTGTAATTACGCATTGCCTTGGGACTGGACGTACCTTTTGACATCTTCCAGCTTCACCTCCCCCACGGTGGCAAGAAAATAGCTCGGCGACCAGAAATGGCCGCCCCACAACTCCTTCTTCAGTCCAGGGAATTCTCTGAAGAGCAGGCGTGCAGAGACCGACTTGAGGGAATTCACAAACTTTGAGAGCTGTACCTGGGGTCTGGAAGCAAAAAGGATGTGAATGTGGTCCAGATCGGTCTCCTGCTCGATGATCTGTACTCCGAATTTTTCTGCAACGCTGAAGTTTATTTCTTTCAGGCGCGAGGAAATCTCTTTGGTCAGTACCTTTTTCCGGTACTTTACACAGCACACATAGTGGGACCGAAGAGAGTATACAGAATGACATCCCTTATCTAATTGGTACTTCATACCTTTATTCTATCGGAAGAGCTGAAAATAAGCAATACCCGCCTCTCATCCCCACCCTCACGGGTGGGGACTTCCCGGCGGGAAAGTTAAATTCAGCGCAAACACACGCAAAGGGAGGCGAAATCTGTGTTCGGGCACGAGTCAAAACCCTGCCGGGTGTACGAATACGGCTGCTTAACACCAACGGCAGGCGAAAAGGAAATGCTGGACCAGCTTCACCGGCGCAATCAGTTTTGGAACCGGCTGGTGGAGATAGAAAGAGAATACCGCCAGGCTGTTAACGACCTGCTTACTCCGCCCGATAACCCGGTCCCGGAACTCGAGGCGGAACTGGAAGCCGTTCGGGAGGAAATCAAACAGCGCCGGCAACAGAAGCGGTCGGTAAGAGTCAATATTTCCGACCTGCGGGAGAGGGCAAAGGACCTGCGGGAGCGAATCAGACAGGCCAGGCAGGAGGCCAGGGCTGCCAGAAAAGAAATGCTGGAAGCCAACCGTGACAAGTTGAAAGAGTTAGATGCGGAACGAGTCAAGCAAATAAAGCAGGCCCAGGCTGAATCCGGCCTGTATTGGTGCAATTATGACGAAGTGGTTGCCAGTTATCAGGTTGCGCGCCAGAAAGCGGCGCGCCAGGGCCGGGACCTGCGGTTCCACCGCTTTGACGGCAGCGGGAAGGTAACAGTGCGCTGGCAAAAGGGCCTGCCGGTGGAACAGGTGTTTGGTTCTGATACCAGGCTGCAGATTGACCCGGTATCTGAGGAAGCGTGGTATCATCCGAAGCGCTCGGAACGCCGGAGACTGTCCCGGACAAAGGTGCGTATTCGCGTTGCGTCCGATGGCCGGAATCCGGTGTGGCTGGAACTGCCGATGGTCATGCACCGTCCGCTGCCGCCTGATGGAACTATCAGATCAGCTTCAATAGTCCGGGAAAAACTGGGTAATACATACAGATACAAACTGGTTGTCACAGTTGCGCTTGAAACACCGTCTGCCCCGGTAATACCTGCGGCCAGCGGCAGAATATTCGTAAACTGCACCTGGCAGCGAAACGAAAATGGCATTGTTGCCGCAACTTGGCACGATGATTCAGGCCAGAAGGGGGAGCTCATACTGCCCAACCGCGTTGTGAGCCAGTTCTATAAACTGGACGACCTGCGGTCTATCCGGGACAAGCACTTTAATGAGATCAAAGAAACAATTTCAAAATTCCTTGACATGTTCCCGGACTGGCTCAAGGAAGAATTGGCAACGATTGACAAGTGGCGGTCGCAGGCCAGGCTGGTCAGTGTATACCGGAAATGGCGTGAAAACCGGTTTGACGGCGATGAGGAAATGTTTGAAGCTGTCGGATACTGGTACATGCGCGAACAGCACTTGTGGCTGTGGGAAGTCAATCTGCGCGACCAGTTGATACGCCATAGGCGCGAAATATACCGCATCTTCTCGGCAGGAATTGCGAAGAAGTATGCAGAAGTAGTTGTATCAAAACCAGACCTGCGGAAGGCTGCTGAAAAGCCGGACCCCGAGTTTGGTCCGCAAACATCAAAACCGGAGGATAGAATACGTACTATTGCCGCAGTCAGCACGCTGTATCTGGCAATAGAAAACGCATGTAGGAAATTTGGCAGGACTTTCGCAAATACCCCTGCTTCCTGATCAGAAAAACGATTTGCGGGAAAAACAACTGCCGACCGAAATCCAAACTGCTGATATTGCTGGGTTTGCGGTTCGGTTGCTATGCCCGGCTCAGGGGCTTTAATACTGAGACCTTCATAAACTCCGACGGCCCGGGGAGTATTATACTCAGTTGCTATGCCCGGCTCAGGGGCTTTAATACTGAGACCTGCAGTATAACCATAGTTGCAATGCCCGGCTCAGGGGGTTTTAAAACTGAGACGCGAGAACGCCATTCCCACCTGTTTGCCAAGTCTATGAGTTGCGATACCCGGCTCAGGGGTTTTGATACTGAGACTATTATAGAGGAAAAGTTAACCAAGTGGAGGATTTTATGGACGAGCCCGTGCAAATTGACATCAGTGTCTTTATTGCCAATGCCCTGGCAATGAAGCCGGAACTGCATAAAGACATCGACCGGCTGTATAAAAAATCGAAATACCGGTATTACCGGCTGGCTAAGGAAAGCAGGTGGTACAACCACCCACTGCTTGCCAATAACAGCCTTCTCCGGGACGAATACGCAAAAAAGGTGCTGGGGCTAATATCCTGCGACAGGACGGATATAATCCCGCTGATCAAAAAAGGCTGGAAAAAGGTGTTCAATACGGTCAGCAGGTCTGCAGCGGTGGATATTGATGTCCTTCTGGAGACACTGGTCAAAGATGATATTGACAGGCTCACAGATGATGAAATCTGCTATACCATCGTTATGGCCATTGTCACAGCCCGGCTGCTGGGGAAAGAAATAATCAGCAACGAAGCGTATAACCAGTTCTGCCAGACGCTGTATGACCGGCTCCGGCACGCCGAAGGATGGAAAAAACTCAGCCTGAACACCTTGGAACCGGGGCACCGGGTTAAGGTGGAAACTTTAAAGGCCGACATATACCGCGTCAAAGACATGAAGGCAAATTTCTATGCCATTGCCAAACACCGCGACAGCAACAACGGAGACCTGGTCAAACTGAACGAGGCCATTGCCTTTCTGTTTGACATAGAAAATCTGAATACCTCCATAGTGGAGGAAGTCCCGGTTAATGAACGCGATGTCAGCGAAATCCTGGCCGCCTACTTTGCCAGTCACTTTAACCTGAACAAGAACGAAGCTGCAAAGTTCCTGGTCAGCGGGCTGTATATCAAAAACCTGCTCAAGGCATACCGGCAGGTGAAGGAGCAGTATTTCGCCAACAACCGGGAAACCATGTTTGTTGAATTGGAGGGCCTGGAACAGCAGAATGCCGAACTGCGGCAGCGCCTGTCAGCTTTGGAAGCGGAAAATCAGCGGTTAATGCAGGAAAACGGCGAACTGCGGAAACAGGCGAAAACGGCATACCAGCAGGCTGTTGCGGAATACCAGGGGCAGGTCAGGAAACTGACTGCGGAAGTTGCCGAATTGCGGGAAGAATTGCAGGCAGACAAAACGGAATTAACTGCCCTGCGGGAACTGTTCTTTTTGCTGGAAAACCCGGAAACGCCGGACCATACGGAAGATACCCCCGACCTGGACCGGATTCGGGAAGTGCAAGGGCTTATTGTCGGCGGCCACGACCGCTGGCAGCAGAAGATGCGCTCCCTGCTTCCGGAGTGGAAATTCATCGGCACGGATAACGTAAACTTCCCGGTGAACCTGCTGGACAAGGCAGAAGTGGTGTTTGTTTTTGCCGGATATTTGTCCCATGCCCTGTATTTCCGTATAATTAACGAAGTGCGCCGGCGGAAGCTGCGTTTGGAATTCATCCGCAATGTCAATGAAGAACTGGCGTTGCGGGAAATAGCCGGAAAACTTAAGCTAAACCATTTACAAAAGATATAGGTGTTTGGTATAATATATCTGTACCAAAGTCTTTATGTGTTTTACAAAGTTTTCCTTCTTTTGTTTCCCCGCATGATCGCGGAGAAACCAAGTTTATTTAAAAACAGAGTTAAAGGGGTACGTATTGCGTTTTTTAAGAAAACCAATGCGTGCCCCTTTTTATTTTATCCCCATCAGGAGCGAACAATCGTTCCGGTGGGGTTTTTATATAAAACCGGAAAGGAGGTCGAAAAAACAAAATCAATGCCCCCGCACAGGGAACGGAGGAACCAGCGCTCACCCGGTGCGGCGGGTGAGAGCGCAGAGTAAGTAAAAAAAGGAGGATGAGAAAATGCTGAACAGGATCATACTGATTGGCCGGTTGACCAAAGACCCGGAACTGCGGTACACACCTAACGGTAAGGCCGTTGCCGGCTTTACTCTTGCTGTGGACAGGCCGTACAAAAACCAGCAGGGGGAGCGGGAGACAGATTTCATCAACATAGTTGTCTGGGGCAAGCAGGCCGAAAACTGTGCCAACTATCTGTCCAAAGGTAAACTGGCTGCAGTAGACGGAAGCCTGCGGATTCGGTCCTTCGAGGGCCAGGACGGCCAGCGACATTGGGTTGCCGAGGTTTTGGCCGAAACCGTCCGCTTCCTCAGCCCCAAAGACAAAAACGATACGGGTGTGGAGGAAATGGGCACCCTCATTGACTTCACCGATGACGACATACCTTTTTGAAATAAAAGAGCAGGGTTAGCCCCCTGCTCTTAAAATTCCAAAAAAAAGGGGGATTTCGTATGGAAAAATGGCTTATTGAACGGCTGCTCAAAGAAGTGGCCGAAAAGAAGCAGGAGGCGAAAAACGCCCTGGAATGGGCTTATGCCTCCGTGGAAAAGCAGTATCACCCGTTCATCCGGCTGCTTGACCAGAGTGTCTGCATCTACAGAAAAGCTGTAGATGCGGTACCCAACGAACTCAGACTGGCCGGTGTATGGCGGCATCCCAAAACGGGTTATCTGTATATCACGATCCGGAACCCGTACATGGGTGCCGACGGGCGTAAGAAAGTGTTCGCCGACAAACACGTGGCGGCGAACAAAAAATTCAGCATGACCTCCAATCTTGAAAAGCTGGAGGAAGTCATGCTGACCACCGGCAAGCGCCTTCCGCCTGACATCCCGGTCCGGGTGCGGATCGAGAGCGAAATTTACGGTGCTCTCGAAGGTATAGCCCGTATTTTTTGGGACGACAGCGGTGCCAGCGGCACCAACCCGCTGGAGGTAGCCTACACTTCCGCCGTGGCCCGTGCCATGGGCGAGGCCGGTATCGGTATCCTCCCCACTGGCTTCGCCACATATGAAGAAGTGGTTGCTGCCCTGGATGCGGGGGCAGGGAAGGATGCCGACGACAACGCCGGCGTCATCGTGGCAAAAGTAACGCCGGAAAACACCGGGTCCGCTGCCGGTTCTGCCGCAGCCGGCCAGGACAAAAAGGCAGGTAAAACCGAAAACGGGTTTTACCAGGTGAAAATCCTTGCCGAGCCGGAGGTGAAGAAGGCTGACAAGGGGGTTTTCGCCAGGATTGGAGCCGCTGATCTAAAAACCGGTGAGAAATTGTACCTGCTTTACTCCGGCCCATCCGCCGAGGAAGCAGGCAAAATACCGGTTGGCACGAAAATGACTGTCCAGGGGCAGAAATTTACCCAGGGCAGTCACACCTACCTCAAGGTAAGTTAAAGAGGGGAACGCTCCCCTCTTTAACTTCACCGTGTTGGGCATAGAAAAAAATAAGAAATGAGGGATAGAGTATGGCACATAAAGACTGGTGCGGTGAAGATTGCAGTATTTGCAAAACCAGTTGTGGTCTTGATGAGGCCATACCGTGCAGCCCTGATTGTGATAATCTAGGGCCAAACGGTGAAACAAACAGTGAAGAATGTCAAAATTGTGACGCTTTTGAGGTTATCCACAATTTTACCTCAAAGCATAATTTCCTAAATATTTAAAAGAGCACGCTTATGCGTGCCCTAAAAACTTGATAATTATGGGTTTGGTGGTATATCCCTGACGCAACCTTTCTTGCCACACATCATGGGGGTGTGAGTGGTGAAGAAAGGGGGTGATGGTTTTGGCAAAGTTTGCTGAACTTATAACCGGCTTAATCGCGCTAACCGTCAAACTAATAGAACTGTACATCGCCTGCCAAAAGACAAAGAAAAAACGTTAGGAACAACCTAACACAAGACAAAATATTTGCCACGTTTTAAAAACCACCCGCCCCCTAAGACAGGTTTGATTATATTATAACCTGCCGCGGGGAGAAAATCAAGCTATGGAAAGGGGGGTAAAACATGCGCAGACTGCTGTTGGCAGCCATGCTTCTTGTCCTGCTGTCCGCGCCCGTGCTGGCCGAGGCCGGGACCAGCGACCACGGTTGCATTATAAAGGCCACCCGTGACGCGCTGGTGTATAAAAGCGCCGTCACCGGCCAGGAGGTAACCGTCAAAACAGCAGGCAAAAAAATCCAGTACGGCAACCGCCTGGTTACCGTACTGCCCGCAAATGTGTCAGGCGTAGTGTACAGCAGCGAATACGGGCTGTATATACAGCCGGTTGATGTTCCTGCTGTGGCCCTGGCAAAAAAAATCACCTGCGGTAATTAACCGCAGGTGATTCCTTTTTATCGGGGGAGAAGGAAATCCTTTTCCTTCGGGAAAGGTGGTGGTGCCTATGCCCTGGGAAAGACTTGCGGACCTTCTTCTTGCAGGTATTCAGTTGGCCTGCGGCCTGGTTGCACTGGCAACGGCCCTGCTCCAACTGAAGAAAGCAAAAGGGGTTAACTGCAGCAAACCCAGACGCAGGCATTAACCCCTGTTCTCGGGAGGGACCCTCTCTCCCTCCCCTGATAATTAAATTATACCCAAAAACAGGTTAAATATCAAGGGACAAGGCAATAACCCTTGGGGAAGGGGGTGGTGCCTGTGCCGTGGAAGGACGTTAAGGAAGTCCTCCTTGCTGGTATTCAACCGCTGACCGCGCTGTTCCTTTTCAGGAAAGCCGGGTTGGAGTTGAAGAAAGCAAGAGAGGCCGACCGTAAGCGACCCTCTCGCACCAGGTAAGCCTCTAGTTCCTGGGAGGGGCCTCTCTCCCTCCCTTGATTTGAATATTATACCAGAACGGGGTGAAAAAATGCAAGAAAAGCCGTGGAAAAGACCGGGTTACAACCCGGTTAACAACCTGGTAAGACTGTCCAAAACCTTTCCCCGTATCCATCTGTGGGAAGGCTTTTTCTCCGCCCCTGACCGGGGTAGCGACGGCAGCGGCGCGTGGGCCGGCAACAGCCCGCCGGAACTGACGGAGGACCTGCTCGACTGGTTCGAGCCGAAAAAAGTCCTCGACCCGATGGTGGGTTCCGGCACGACAAAACATGTCTGCGACCGGTACGGTACCGACTGCGTGGCCCTGGACCTCAACCCTGCCTGGGGCGGGTTTAACGCCGTCAAAGACGAGATACCCTGCTCGGCGGACCTGATCTTCTGGCACCCGCCGTACCACAATATGAAGGTATACAGCGGCAGGGAATGGGGCAAACCGCACCCGGACGACCTGTCCAGGCAGCCGACCTACGAGGCTTTCATAAAGCTGGCCAACCAGGTTTTTGCGAAATGCGTCACAGCACTGCGCAAAAACGGCCACCTGGTGGTCCTCGTGGGCGACATCAAGAGCAAGGGCAGGCTGTACAGTATTGCCCACGACATGGCCTGGTTCGGGAAGCCGGTGAACATTATCCCCAAGTGGCAGCATGGCGCGTCCTCCAGCAGAAAAGACTATTCCGGGAGCCGGGCGTTTATCCCGGTTACCTGTGAATGGATACTGATATTCAGGAAAGAGGACTGCTATATACTGCCGGGGCGGATCGTGAAGCAGTTGGAAATCGACCTCCGGGAGTGCGAGAAGGTCACCTGGCGTGACGTGGTACATGCCGCGCTGGAAAAGCTGGGCGGCACGGCCACCAGGGACAGCCTTCTGGAGGAAGTAAAGAAACACAAGAAGGCCAGGGCTAACAACCACCTGCGGGAAAAACTGCGCCAGGTGCTGCAGATGTACCGCCAGGACTTTATCTGTCCCAATGAGAAGGTTGTTAAACTGGCTTATATTCAGTAACCGTTGTAAATGTGTTAAAATATAAATTATAAGGGGGAATTTTTTATGAAAAAAGCCTTTGAGTGGCTCTTTGAGCCATCTAATTCTTTCATGTTTGTGTTTTCAGTACTCATGATTGGCATAAGTGTATTTTTGGTTATAACACCCCACTCGGCAGAACCGGAAATGTTAGGATTATTTAAAAAAATAATTGGTTGTATAGCTGTTGTAGGGACTATGGTGCTGATATTACTTGTGTTAAGTTTGATGTCATATTGTGGGTATGGATACAGGCAAAAAATCACTAATATAAAAGTAGTTTTAACCAGTGTAATAACAACAGCAATATGTTATGCAATAATTTCAATAAAATATTAAGTTAAGTTAAAAAATATCCCATTCCACTTTTGCCTTAATGAAAAAGTGGTTAAACTGGCTTATGCGTGAAAAAGGTGGTAAACTATAATATAGTGGGGTGGTTCTATGACTGTAAAGAAAGTATTGGGTGCCATTGTGCTGTCTATTCCATTTGTGATCATGTTGGTCACAATGTTTAAAGCCGACAGACATTTCAAAAAAGCAATGTTTATGCAATGGTTTGATGACAAGCTAAGTAAGCAGTATTATGATATTCATAAAAGAAAAAGCAGATATTATGGATGTTTATTGTTGGGGCAAGGTTTAATATTGGCCGGGGTTTTTTGGTATCTCATAAAACCATAACCTTTACAAAAGACTTTGGCATCTGGTATAATATACCTGTACCAAAGTCTTTTTATTTTACTTGAAGTTTTCACTTTTGTTTCCCACACAGCGCGGGGGAACCAGGTTTTATTAAATCAAGATTCAAAGGGGTATGTATGTCGCTTTATAAAGTGCTGCATATCCCTTTTTATTTTGCCTGCCGGGGACACTGGCAGGCTGTATATTTAAAAAATATAAAAAAGGAGGGATAACAAATGCCAAAATACACCGTTTGTGTGCGCGAAAGACTGGCGAGAAACGTAAGCGTTGAAGCAGAGTCGGAAGAAGAAGCCCTTGAAATAATTGAAGAAAAGTATCACAGCGGTGAAATAGTCCTGGACAGCGAAGATTACATCGAAACGGCGTTTGAACTGAAAACGCCGTAAAAAAAAGGGGGGTAGAAACATGCAGACCGAACTGTTCAAAACAGAGCAGGCGGACCGGGACCCTGTTCTGGAAATCCGGTACTCCGACCTAAACACCTGGGGCAACCCGAAATACGGCTGCCCCAGGCGGTTTTACAAGACCGTTATCGAGGGCATTGAACAGCCACCGTCCAGACCAAAAGAGCTCGGCGAGGCAACCCATACCGTGCTGTACGCCTTCCATAACGGCGTGCAGGACCTGGTTCCCGTGGCGCAGACGGAAATCCGGCGTCTGACCACCCTGTGTCAGGATGATATGGTGGAAATCATGTCCCTGGCCCGGCGGTTCATAAACAGCTATACTCCGCCGGAACTGGCCGAAGTGGTGCCGGAACGCCGCCTGAAAAGGGAGGTAATTCCAGGCTGCGTGGTAACCGGCCAGCCGGACTACGTGGAGATACCCGTATTCAGGGACGAGCCGGGCCGGATAATCGACTACAAGACCGGGTATGAGACCTATACCGTGGCCGGGACCATGCAGTTGAAAACATACTGCTGGCTCCTGGCCGGCGAACACGGGATCGACACCTGGGACGCAGAACTGCATTTCCTGCGTTATGACCGGGTGGAGAAAGGCAGGATAACCGCGGATGACCTCCGGGAAGCCGAGGACTGGCTGAAGAACTGCTTCACGGAGATAACCCGGAACCTTGACCAGGGCGAAGCCGGGTTCCCGCCCAACCCGAACCGTTACTGCAGCTACTGCCACGTCGCCGCCGACTGCCCGGCGGTCAAACGCCGGGACGGTATAGAAATTAAAGCGCCGGCAACCGAGGAGGACGCGAAAACCCTGGTCCAGGCCATGCTGGTCCTGGAGGCCCAGTTGGACACGGTAGTCGGCCACCTCAAGGACTGGGTGGAAAAGACCGGTGCCAACATAGTGACCGACGATGTGGAAGTCGGCTGGTTCAGGAATTCAGACAGCGTGGAGATCACCGACCTGCAGAAATACTACCACTTCCTGCAGCAGGCCGGGTACAACCCGTGGGAATTCCTGAAAGCAGACTGCAAAAAGCTAAAGCAGATACAGAATATCCTGCCCGAAGGCTTGGCGAAAACCAAGCCGGGGAGCAGGAGTTTCAAGTGGAAGAAGCTGTAATTTGAGGAGGAGTGCAAATATGCCGAAGATGTTAGAGATTGTCGTCCATAATTACTTGAATTTAGTCTTTGTTGAGACTTCAGATGGTATAACTATACTTCGCTTCTGTAATATTGATCCGGAAGAGATACAATCGCTTATGGCTGGACTCTGGGTCGAATATAGGCGTGAAGGTTATCCTATGGTTTTAATCGGAAAATAATGTAGATAATGTAAACTTCTCTGAAAACATTTAAATAGTTGGTTAAAATAGGAGGTTTAAATCCAATGTTCAAATGCTTAAAACAATTATTCAGATGGTCAAGAGGGCCGTCTGGGTTATTGACAAATGTAAAATGTTGGTTTTACTGTAAAATAATGAGTCATTTTTAAAGGAGGAGTGCAAATATGCCGAACTGGTGCGATACAGAAGTCATTTTTAGCGGCGCAGAAGAAAACCTGCGCCAATTTTACAATGATTTTCAGGAAGCCCTGAAAATCATAAAAGACGGTGATCCCGGTTGGATAGGCCGGCTGTTCATTTATAAGGGGATTGAACCCGAGCAGGAAAACATCTGGTGCCGCGGGTTTGTCCAGGCCCTGTCTTTTGAAGGCAGCGGAGACAACTGTTATGTCGTTCTGGTCTCCGACGACGCCTGGGCACCCATGTGGGGCGCATATGACAGGTTTGCGGAGATGTATGACCTGTCGTATGTCCTGAAGGCCGAAGAGCCGGGGCTCGAGGTGTATATTAACACAGACTCGGAAGGGCGGTTTTTCCCGGACAAATATGTTTTTGAATTCTACGGCGACCCAGGCGGCTCATACGAAATAGGGGACCGCAAACTAGGCGCGGTTTTCGAGGAACTTAAGGAAATCCGTTATTTCCAGAATTGGGACGAAATTCGCAGGGTAGTCAAGAAACATGGATTCCAGGGTATTGAAACCCTGGAAGATTTCAAGAAACTGGTAGAACAACACCGGGATAAAGGGGTGTTTTTCTACCAGTTTGAAGAATAAATCTACAAAGAAAGGGCGGTTTTTTATGGAAGAAAAAATGGTATGCCCCAAAAACCCGGGACATAACGAATTTTATACAACGGCGCATGAAGCCCATGACTGGAAAGTCGATGGGCACGGTAACTTTATTAAAGATCTTGGTTTATCAGAGTTTGTCCACCTGCCGTATCCTGGTGACGGCAACAAGTGGGTGTGCGCAATCTGCGGCAGTACAGCAGTACTTGTCCGCAAGTAAATACACCACCAGTTACACCCCGCCGGGATGGGGGAGAAAAAACATGCTCCCCCGCCAGGCAGGGGGAGTAATGGGAGGTTAAAATATGGTTGGCTTGTTTCTGAAAGAACGTGCCGAGCTATACGGCACGACAACCTTGATGGACAGCGAACTTCTGGCCTGCGCAGCCGGGCTGGAAATTGACACAGCACAGCGGGTGCTGGACGAATTGGGCGGCCTGAAAGGGCTGCGCAATGCCCATAATGCCCATACTGCACAGCTAACGATGCTGCCCGGAATAGGTCTGGGCAAGGCGCTGCAGATACAGGCTATCACAGAGCTTGCTGCGCGAATGTTGGCAGCCGGCACACCGCCGCAACCTGTCATAAAATCGCCCGAAGATGTGTTTCAGTTCATGGGGCCCAGGCTCCACGGGCTGGAAGAAGAACATATATATGTTCTTCTGCTAAACACAAAAAACAGGGTGCAGTCGGTTGAACTGATTGCCAAAGGCACTTTGGACGGCGTTGCCGTCCATCCGCGGGAAATCTACAAAACTGCAATCAGGAACTGTGCAGCGGCAATAATCATGGTACACAACCACCCCAGCGGCGACCCAAGTCCCAGCCCAGGCGACATTCAAATAACCTACAGGCTTGCAGAAGCAGGCAGGCTGCTGGGGATAGAACTGCTGGATCATGTTGTTGTAGGAGGCGACACGTATGTGTCGCTTAAACAGGAGGGGATGTTTTGATGGCACAAATGTTAATGGATGCGCCAGACGAATTAAGAAATTTTCTGGTTTCACGTTTGATACATATTGTTCACTCCACATTTCTTAACGATGAAGAAGAAATAATAAAAGCAAAGAATGAAATGAAATTAAAATGTCCAATACTAACAGACGATATAATTGATAAAGCTGTTACTTTGAACATCAATAAACATACCGATCCCATATTAATCGTAGAGAAATGGTTAAAGGGGGATTCACAAAAAAACTAATTTACAAAAGACTTCGGTATCTGGTATAATATACCTGTACCAAAGTCTTTTTGCGTTTTGTGAAGTTTTCTCTTTTGTTTCCCGCACAGCGCGGGGGACCAGGTTTTATTAAAACAAGACTCAAAGGGGTATGTATGTCACTTTATAAAGTGCTGCATACCCCTTTTTATTTTGCCTGCCGGGAACTACTGGCAGGCTGTATATTTTACAAAATATAAAAAAAGGGGGAATGACAAATGCCATGTGATGCAGTGGCAACGCTCACCGCAAAGGTGAGCGAGAACCTCACCAAAGAAGTCCTGGAAAGCGAGAAGGCGGCCCAGGCGGTGCTACAGTACCTCCGACAGAAAGGGTATGTCGTAACCATGTCCCGGCGCAGGGACCTGCTGGAGTTTGACCTGGGCGGCTACCGGGCCGTGCAGATCAGCAACGGCAGGGTCTATGCCCAGGGCCTGGCTGCAACGGAGACGGAAACGCTGCTGCAGGACCTGACCCAGTTCGTCAAACAACTGGGCGGCGTGCTGCTGCAGCAGAAAGTAGCCCAGGCGGTAGCCAAACACTATCGCCCGGAATCCCAGCAGTACGCGCCGAACGGGAGCCTGGTGCTGCGGGTAAATCTTTAGAGTGTAAATCTTTAGATTAGAAAGGAGGACCCAAACAATGCAAGCAAGGGTGGTAATCACCCCTGACGGGAAGGTGAGCATCTTCACCGAACAGGGGACCTTTGAGCAGGGTAAGGAGCGTATTGAGAAGCTCCTTAAAAACCTTGGTCTGGAGGGTATAGAGTTCGACGAGGTAGGCGAAGTCGAACAGCACCGCCACGACCGCGAACATGCCCACGCACACCAGCACGTGCATGGGCATGAATAAGAACAGGGCACGCAAAAGCGTGCCCTAAAAAACTGAATAGTATTGGGTTTGGTGGTATAGCCCTGACGCAACCTTTCTTGCCACACATCATGGGGGTGTGAGTGGTGAAGAAAGGGGGTGATGCCGATGAACCTGATACAGTTGATCACCGCAGCAATCGTCCTGATAACGAAACCTGATAACGAAAGTAGTAGAACTCGGCATCACCTGCCAGAAAAAGAAGAATCGTTAGGCATATAACCCTAACGAAACAAAACATTAACCACTACTTAAAAAACCACCCGCCCCCTAGAGCAGGTTTGATTATATTATACCCTGCTGCGGGGAGAAAATCAACCTAATCAAAAGGAGGAATCAAAAAATGAGCGAAACTCAATATCCTGCCGAGGAGCAATATCCCGCCTGGGTGGAGCAGTGGATTAAATACTTCCAGGCGGGCGTGGCCCACGGGTTTTTGTTACACGGAAACGTGTTCGACTACGTGTACGAAAACCTGACCCTGCGGTCCCTGTTGAGCCAGCTTCTGGCCAACCGGGACGTAATAGCGTTCTATAACCGCGCCGAGGGCATCACCTTTGCCCTGCCGGACATGGAACGCAAATTCAAAAAGGCCCTCGGGCTGGAGCCTGTCGCAAGCAACCCGGCCCTGGATGCCCTGCGCATGGTGGACGGCCTGCCGGGTGTTGGCGCGGGCATGGACCTGCCGCGCGACCCTCGCCAGGCGCTGCCCATGCTGGAACGCGCACTGAAATTCCGCGAAACCGACGAGGACGGGGAACCTCTCATGCGGTTTGTCCTGATCATGGACTTCGTGGAAACCATCGCGCCGGCCAGCGACATCTCCACAATGTCGCTGGAGGACCGGGTAAACCTGATCACCGTCCA
The DNA here is from genome assembly GCF_001263415.1 of Thermincola ferriacetica. Lineage (NCBI taxonomy): Bacteria > Bacillati > Bacillota > Clostridia > Eubacteriales > Thermincolaceae > Thermincola > Thermincola carboxydiphila. Next base: position 8,679 of record NZ_LGTE01000004.1, on the reverse strand, counting down.
GCGTTGGGGCCGGGACCGCGAAATTGCCCTCACGGGCAACCTCTTTTTCCTGGTGACTGCCAGCGAGACGGACGTGCACCCGTCCATCCGCGCGGCCAGCACCGGCATAATCCCGATCCATGTCCCGCCGCCCGATGACGCGGATCGGTTGGAATTCATCGAGTTTCTGTTCCGTGACGACGTGAACGTCAAGGGAACAAAGCTCGGCGTCACAAAACAGCAGTTTGCCAACCTGACCGCGGGCCTGGGCCGGGTCCACCTGGAGGACATCAAGCTCCGGGCCGACCTGGAGAGGCAGCCGGTGACGGAAGAACTGATCAGGGAGCGCCGGCACTCCATCCTGGTGTCGGAATACGGTGAAGTCCTCGAAACCCCGGAACCGCGGTTCGGGTACGAGGCCGTTGCCGGCCACGCCAAGGCCAAGGAACTGTTTATAAAGAATGTCATCAACCCCATGAAAACGGGCAACAAAAAACGCTGCCCCATGGGCGTGCTGATGACAGGGCCTGCGGGCACCGGCAAGACCATGTTCGCCCTTGCAACCGCAAGGGAAGCCGGCGTCAACTTCGTCAAACTGAACCCCTCCCGGATTCTGGGCCAGTACGTGGGGAATTCCGAAAGGAACTTCGCCAAGGCCCTGGAAGGGGTTAAGACCATGAAGCCCTGTATATTATTTATCGACGAGATCGACCAGGCGTTCAGCCGGTCCCAGGGCACGACTGGGGTGGATTCCAACCTGTTTAAGATGTTCCTGGAATTCGCCAGCGACACGTCGCACCGGGGCGAAATCGTGATCCTGGCCGCCACCAACCGGCCCGACCTGCTGGACGCGGCCATAAAACGCCCGGGCCGGCTGGACAAAAAGATCGCGTTCCTCCCGCCCGACAGCGACGAGGAACGTATAGAAGTGTTTAAGACGCTGTTTAAAACAGAAGGCGTCAAAACCTCTGTAAGCGACAGCATCTACAAAGAGATCGGCACCAAAAGCGCCGGGTACACCCAGGCGGAGATCAGCGCGGTGGTGTACAAGGCTGTCGAACTGATGGAGGACCGCAGCAGAGGCGAAGTGGACGATGAAATTCTGACCCACGCCTTTGACTGCATTGTGCCCACAACGCAGGACATAGAGTTCATGTCGAATATTGCGTTGCTGGAGTGCAATGACAAGGACCTCCTGCCGCCGGCGTACCAGGCCAGACTGAGCCGTAAGTTCCGCAACGAGGCCGCAAAACAGATCAAGGATGCCGCGGCCTATCAGCGGACGCAGAGAAGTCTGTAAAAGGGAAGGGGTAGCCCCTTCCCTTTGAAATTAAAAACAAGGAGGATGAAGTGATGAAAAAAGTAGTATATGATAAATGGCATAAAGCACCGGAAGAAGCTAGGCTTGTAGATTATGACGCTTTCGAAGAATTAGCAGAGAAATATTTAAAAACACAACAGGTTTTAAAACAGATTTTTGAGTTGTTAGAGGAACACCAGCCGCCTTGGTATTTGCGAAAACATTATAACCTTATACATGAAGTATTGGAATAAACCTACAAACAAAGGAGGGTTCAGCATGGAAATCATTCTGGTTGCTGATAAATGCTATCCCTATATCGCAAAATGCAAATGCAAAAACTGCGGGAGGCAGTTTCTTGCAGAGTACAGCGATGGTGGGATAAGGTTTTTCGGAAATGTTTGCGAATGCAAAGAAGATTACGTTCCGGCAGAAGGATACCCCTCCTACTTGGAGTGGAAAGAAGTAAGACGAAAGCAAAAATAAAAGGGAAGGGGGTAACCCCTTCCCCTTGAAATTAAAAGCAAGGAGGAAAATATTATGGGCTTTTACAGAGATATAGTGCGAACTGCACGGAAAGAACATAAATGCGATGTTTGCCACGGGATAATCAAGGCAGGCGAAAAATACCACGACAAAGCTGGAAACGAAGGTTGCGAAGGTAACGTTTGGTATAGCAAGGAATGTGAGGCTTGTCAAATTGTAATAAATGAATTCATGAAGTCAGACTATGCAGATGAAGGATACTGCGATGAATATATTGAAGAGTGGTGGCGTGATGAAAAATGCCCTACTTGCAAGCATTATTTTCTACCATGCAAACCCGATGAATGGTGCAAAGAACATTTCCATATAGGGATAGAAAGCGCCCTTGAATGTCCTGAACGTACAAAATATGGAACGTGCGAAGCTGGAGATACCTGCGATGAAATGACACATTATTGCAGGTGTGAACGGTATGAGAAAGTGGATTAAGAAAGGGAGGAAAGCACATGAAAAAGCACATGAAGCCGATAATTTTTAAAACTGACATGGTTCGGGCGATACTGGACGGACGGAAAACGCAGACAAGAAGGGTTGTAAAAATAAACAGACAGCCTATTACAAGTCCTGAGGAACATCTTGAGCTGTCCGAAGAAGGTGTAACATACTACTCCGTAAATTCAATGAGTGGGTATTATAAACCACCTTACCAACCCGGCGACATCCTTTGGGTGAGGGAAACATGGGCAGGTAATGGCTATATTGATGGGAAACAACTTTTCGTTTACAAAGCAGACCTGGACGAATGCGGCAGGATAGATTCTGAAAATCTTGATGAAATAGATATAAAATGGCGACCCGCAATCCACATGCCCCGCGAAGCCGCCAGACTGTTCCTGCGGGTTGTTGATGTTAGGGTGGAACGGCTGCAGGATATAACGGAAGAAGGGGCAAAAGCGGAAGGGGTTGTGCCTTTTAAAAAAGACTCGGAATGTGACTGCTGGTCAGACGGGTTGTACCGAACAGCGTTCCAGTATATGTGGAATGAAATGTATGGCTGGAATCCTAATTCATGGGACACAAACCCTTGGACATGGGTGATTCAGTTTGAACGTGTGCATGGATTAGCCAATACCATGCCCCTGACCCCAGTCGAAAGCTAATAAGGAGGGACGAAAAGATGAACACACTCCGGTTACAACAGCGCCGGGCTTTAAAAAACGTGGTACTCCGCCGCAAAAACAGAGGGGTGACCTATAACGCCCTGCAGCGCTATATATCATCCCATGCCGGGAGATTCCCCTGCAACGCGGATTACTGCCGGGCGCTGCTGCGGGGATTGAAAAAACTGTTTAAAAAAGGGGGAATCCAAGAATGAGTGTGCCAAGGCGAATCAATGAATTCATAGGTGAAGATATTTTCGCCAAATGGTGCAAAATGGCGGGACTATCGGAAAAGGACATGCTGTTGGCTGAATTCGCCGTTGCAAATTACGCCGTAACCCAATTTGACAGGCCGGGCGAAGAATACATTGTCGGAATCAATGTTCATATTTTCGAGGACGAAGATGGCTGCATAATGTGCCGGACAGGAAACGACTATTTCGGCTATGTCGAGCAGTTGGGCTGCGTGCTGGTACCGAGGCTCCGGGATGCCTGCGGGAAGTGCAGGTGCGGTGAAAAAAGAAGGCGCAGCGAAAAAATCAGCGAAGAAATAAAGAAATAAAGAAAGGAGCAGAAAAACATTGACAAAAAGCAGATCCAGATACATGCGCGAATGGCGCAGACAGCGCATTGCGCAAGGCATTTGCCCTGAATGTGGCGGCCAACTGGACATAAAGCCCGACGGAAGGTTTTACGCTGCCTGCAGGAGCTGCAGGGAACAAAAGAACCAATATCTCAGCTTGTGGCGGCGGGAAAACCCGGAGTACAACCGCCGGTACTGGCAGGAGTACAAGAGAAGAACAAAAGAGGGGAAATAACCCCCTCTTTTTTGTTTGGCCGGCCAGCCGCCTGCCAAACATCTTGACAAAACCTGGCATAAACCTGTAAACTATAAATGTAACATAAGTTTTGTTGTTTGTCTTGAAGTTTTCTTTTTCACCCGACCATGGGAAAGTTTTATATTCACAACCAAAGGGGTACGTATTGCGTTTTTTAAGAAAACCGATGCGTGCCCCTTTTTATATTTTTAGCCCGCTTGGGCCCAAAAACTCAATAATCTCAAGGGGAAAACAAAAGGGACAGTGTTAAAAGCGCTGTCCTTTTTAATTTTACAAACAAAACCAAAGGAGGGACAAAAACATGGATAAACCAAAACTGACCCGCCTGCTGTACGTCTATACGCACTCAGGCGAGGAAACAAAGCAGTACATCAGGGACCGGCTTGTGCGGGAGAGGGTAACCGTGACAGAACTGCTCGATGCTTCTGATCTGTTGCCGCTACCCGCCAAAATGTTCCTGCCGCTGTCAGACCTGATAAACTGCGTAAACACCAATAAAAGAAAGGGGGCTGTCGGCTGATGGAAACAACCTACGAAGTATGCCCGCACTGTATGCGGGAAGTGGAAATCCCTGCAGATGCAAAGTCCCTGTGCCCGTCCTGCGGCAGGGAAATACTGCCCTGCTCGACATGCTACGACCACCTGCCGGGTTTTCAGAATTGCAACTGGACACAAGAAAACGGCTGCTGGAGGTTTCCGGCAGCAAAAAAGGGGGGCAAAACATGAACAGCGTTAACAAAGAGATCGACAAAATCCTTGCTGATGCCAGCCAAAAGTACCAGGGTTTCGGCGAACTGACCGCCGAGACCAAGGCAAAGCTGGCTAAAAAATTGGGTGTGGACCCGGACAGCATCCAGGCCAGGCGTCACTTTTTCACCCTGGAACTGTGCCGGGAAGGAGTGCTGATAGACCTGGACATCGGCTACTGCCGCGGCCATGTCCGGGCCTCCGCCTCGGATTTCGGGCTGGACAACCCGACCGAGGAGGAAAAGGAAGTATGGGAAAAACGGGTACTGTCATTCGGCACCATCTCCGTCCTGCCGGCGGATGTTTCAAGAAAACTTGTTTCCGTAGAACGCCGGGCCAGAGACTATTTGGACGAACACAGCTACAAAAGCCCCTGGGGCAGGTACGTGCACTACAAGCTGTTTAACGAAGTGTACGGTTACCTGCTTGACCGGCAGGAGGAGTTCAAGCAACTAATCAGCGAGATCACCGACGAAACCACATACACAAAAATGAAGTTGGACTTCTATAATGATTGCGTTTCCTTAGCCCGGTCCGCGTACCGCCGGGTTTACAACCTGCCGCAGGACGCGCCGGTCCCGGATGATTTTATCGAAGCCTTCGTGGCCGGAAAAGAGCCGGCTTTCCCCAGCCTCGAGCGGCTGCAAAAGTCCTACTTCGCCGTCCGGCTTGAAATGGTCCCGACGGCGGCCATGCTGGAAGCGGACGAGCAGGTCCGGCTGCTGGTTGAAAAGACCGGCGAACTGCAGCGCCGTGAACTTGAACTGCGTGAAGCTGAACTTACGGAGCAGGAACGCCTCAGGCAGCGGCAGGAGGAGGAAAAAATGGCCATGTATCGGGCCGTGCTCCAGCAGCAGCAGGAGAACCTCTCCCGCACGCTGGACAGCTTCAGCAGCGGCATCGCGGCCCAGCTTCACGGCCTGGTCTACGACTTTGCGGTGAACGTCCTGGAGAGCCTGCGGAAAAACGACGACAAGCTCGTAGGCAAGTCGGCGCAAAAAATCCGCAATCATATCCAGAAAATCAAGAACCTCAACATCCTAGGCGACCAGGACATAGAGCGGGCCATAGAGGAGATAGAAAGTTTTATGAACCTCAAGCCCGCGAAAAGGGACACCGATGACCTGGCCAGAGTCCTGCGGGACATCGCCACCATCAACCGCAAGGTTCTGCTGGACCTGGGCGAGACACCGCGGTCCGGGCGCATGGTTGGCATTGCCGATGTCGTGACCGACGAGGCCGTGCGCCGGATCAGGGACAGGGCCATTGCCAGGACATATGTGAAACCCGTAGCTGCTGCGCCGCGCCAGGTGCGTGTCAGCGCTGCCGAGACCAAAATAGAAGCGGCGGCGCTGTAGAAAAAAAGGGGGGTAAAAAATGAACACACCAGTATTTTGCCCGACCTGCTGCTGGTCGGGAACATACGGCGAAACCCGCGAGGGATACTGCCCGGTATGCACCGAGCGGGTGCTGGACGGGTATCCGCCGGAAGATTCAAGGAGGTAACCAAAAAGCCGGGTAAAAGCGATAATGCTTGCCCGGCTTTCTGTTCCCAAAACAGAAAATAAGGGGGAGTAAAAATGGAAAATTTAGTCAAGGAGTATAAAAAAGGCCACAAAATACTGCGAATTGTTTACGACGACAACCCGGAGAATCCGCGAGATTGGGATAATCTAGGAACAATGGTGTGTTTCCACCGCCGGTACAACCTGGGCGACCCGCATAACTACAGGGAACCCGACGACTTTCTGTTCGACCTGTTGGAGCAGACAGTCGGGGACACCGACAAGGCAGAGCGTTTTGTTAAAAAAATCTCCGACAGTATCAACAGGGAGTTATATCGGAGTTATGGCGCATATAAAAAAGCAGTTGACGATGAAATCATCGACATAATCCGCAAAAAGTTCATTATCCTGCCGCTGTACCTGTTAGATCACTCGGGTATTACTATCAGCACCAGTCCATTCTCCTGCCCCTGGGACAGCGGCCAGGTAGGCTGGATATATGTTTCCAAAGATGATGTCTGCGGCGTGTATGGGGTAAAACATATCACCCCGACGGTCAAAAGGTGGGCCATTGGTGTTTTGGAAGCTGAGGTAGAAGAATACGACATCTACCTCCGCGGCGAGGTATACGGCTACAAATTGTATCATATAGATGAAGCCAAACTCGAAGCCTACCTGAAGGCTGCCGGCCTGGAACGCGAAAACCTCAGCGACCGGGAACTGGAGCTTTTCCTGGTTGAAGAAGATAGCTGCTGGGGGTTCTTCGGGGACGATTTCCGGGCCAATGGGTTGCTGGAGTATGTTGGCAGGGAATGGGAAGGGGTGATATAAATGGATAAAAGAACGGACTCCGGACACTCCGGACTGATCTTTGAAAACGCCGTCAATATAGCCCTGAACGCAGGATATATGGCGGCACAAGGCAGGATACGGATTCCAGATGCCAAGGAATTTCCAATCACTGTACAGCAGTGGGCGGAGGAGTTTGAAATACAGTACGGTGAGCAGATAGAAAGTGAAGCAGGATATATTGGACTGATTGACAGTTTTTCGGAAAAAAACTGTTAGAACAGTATTCAACTGCCGCCCAAAAAAGGGGGAATAACAAATGCTAACAACCGACTACATTTACCGGCACTGGACGCTGGAAGATATATTCGGGGATGACGAAATGTTCTGCCCGGTGTGCGGGCAGAGCCGGTTTGTCAAGCTGGAACCCGGCGGTGGCGTCTGGTGCGAAGAATGTAACGCCAACTTCGTCATCAGGCATACCGCCGGCGACCCTGGCGTTGTGGTGGATTGTTTTACTGAACATGTCCAGGGGTATTATGTGCCGGAAGGCGCATACTTCTGGCAGGTGCTGAAGGACTGCAACGGCGGTCTGGACGACCGCATCCGGTGGTGCGCCCGGGTTAACGGAAAACTGGATTTTTCCGTAACCCGTGATAAGGTGGTTGGCGTTAAGCAATTCCAGTGCAAACAGTGCTGGAAATATTATTCAGAAGCAGATATGGTTGCAGTGGATTGGAACGATGGTTACAGAATCCATCAGGGTATCTGCAAGACCTGCCGTAAGGCAGGCAAAATTGTTGATAAATTTTAATGTAAAAGAGGGGGTACATATGATGATAAAGGTTATAAGGATTACAAAATGCCAGGAGTGTCCATACATGACTATTGTCCCAAATCCGTTAAATCCATCTTTAGGGTGTGCCATAAGCCGTTTAAAAGACGTAGATAAGGAAACAATTCCAGCATGGTGCCCACTAGAGTCTCTGGAGTTAGAACCATAAGCGGCACCAATTAAGGTGCCGCTTATGGTGAAAAAATTCGATAAGAGAAAGGGGAAATGAAAAAATGGTTAATTGTGAAAAGTGCAGGAATTATGAAACGGAAAAATGTATTTATTGCGAGCATTTTGATCGTGACTTGGATGATTATTACGAGCCTGACGAGGAACTGGCACAAAGAGAGGAAGAATTGCAAAAAGCACAGTTGGAAGCATGTGTTGTTGGAACTATGGAAACAGATGTGCCGGCAGAACTTGCAGATACAATTGCCAGGCTGACGCAGTTTACTGACCGGAAACATTTTAGGTTTCCTGCAGTGTATTGCGGCCAGGATGAGTTGATTGCCACTGACGGGGTGACATTAGTTAGGGTTCGTCAACACGTACCGGCACAACTGATTGATAAGTATGTGCTGGAAACAGGTCCTGGAACCGTCAAACTGGCAAAACATTATCCTGATAACATAATCCCAAAATGCCATGAATTTTTAAATATTGGCAAAAGTAATACAAAGTTTGTGGTCAAGTACGATGAAATATTCAACAAAGCGTCATTAGGATGGGGGCATATCGAACTCACATTTGCCGACTTAACTATAGCTTTTGACAAGGACAGGTTGTTAAAAGCATTGTCCTTACTTGATGGATGCCAGAGCATTAAGGTCTACTGGCCTGCGGAAAACATCCAGGCAGTGTTGTTTGAGGCAGGCAATACCGAAGTAGAAGTATTAGTAATGCCGGTAAGAACAAGAAGCTGACAACAGGGCACGCTATCGCGTGCCCTTTAAATGTTCGTCCGGCATGTCTGCTGAGCCGATGGGTTGAGAGAAACCCTGTCACCTAACCAGCGGGAAGACAACCTGTAGGCAAGGGC